>JAFZMT010000002.1 GCA_017553245.1 Methanomicrobium sp. | reverse complement strand
CGTGATCGTTATCCGCCGCTGCCGTATCCGGTGTCTGCACGGTGCAGCCCGCAAACGCCGCTGCCGCCGCAACGCAGACCATCAGAATTAAACATAGAATTTTTCTGTTCACAAAAATCACACCATACCAAAACATATGCTAAAATAGGATATTAGGGTTTAGATCATAACTTTGATCTATTTTCTGATCTGTTTTCGGATCATTTTCAGTATCATCCGATTATCAATCACCCTATTGTCTCATTTGACAGATTGTATCATTTGATCTGATTGTTGATGTAGTCCGTAAGCGCCTTTCTGTCATACAGGAAGTTGGGGTCTTTTATGTAGACATCGGGTTGTGCACCCCTGTCTATATCATAGAAAGCTCCGTTCTTGATGAAGGCAAAACGGCTGGGACCCGAAATTCTGAATACGGTTCCCGCGGCAGTACTCATCGGCTGCACGATACATGATCCGCCGCCTGAGGTCTGACCGATCAGCGTCACCATATTGGAATCCTTAAAGACATTGGGAACCTGATTGCCGCAGGAGAAGCTTGTATCGGTCTCAAGGCAGTAGAACTTATATCCCTTTCCGGCAAGCGTATCCTTCTCATCAAAGACATGATCCCTGTTTGTATCGATATGATAGTAAGTCGAGACCAAAGCTCCCGTCAGCTCATCGGCAGCACTGATCTGCCCTTCTCCGAGGAACAGACCGGTTACATAGACAGCCGTATACGAGGTGCCGCCGGTGTTAAGCGAAAGATCCATGACGACATTCTCCACTGGGCTGTCCTTCCTCGTTATCCTGTCGTATGCATACTGCATAAGACGCAGGGTATTGTCAAGCTCATCTTCGCGCGGTGCCGAGTAGTAGTCATCGCAGCCCGTATCCACAAAATAATCGAAGGTGATGTAAGCCGTATTTCCTACCTCCTCATAATGCGGGACGCCGTTCGGATAATACTTCGCACGGACTTTTGCAAACTCTGCCTGCTGATTTGCGGAAGCGTTTGCTGATATGCCCTGTCCCAGATCCGGTTTTACCTCATAATACGCCTTTTTGTCGGTTCTGAAAGATACGTCGGATAATCCGCTGTGCTGATCATCCAGATGCAGGGCTATAAACTGATAAAGAGCCTCGTCGGCAATGGTCTGATTGGTACTTTTAAGCAACCCGTCATATCCGCACTCATGGAAGAATGTATCGAAATTCGTGATTCTGTGAGTGTCCTTCAGTCCGTAGAGATGATCCAGCGCAAAGCAGAGTTCATTATAGTCGAATTCCGCAAGTTCTTTTGATCTTTCAAGTTTCGGGGCGCTGTAATAGAGATCCTTAAGGTCATCGGTCAACGCACTTGTAAATATCAGATCCTGACCGTTATACAGGCTGAAAAATGACTTCGCCGACAGGAAGACATCGCTGAAGGTCTGCAGGGGAATATAGTATCTGCCGTTCTTATGCACCATCGGAATGCCGTAATCGCCGAGTCTGAAGGTGATCTCGCGACCGTATCTCTCGTAACTCTTCGCATCATCCTTTTGGAAGAGCGGTGCGACACTTCTTATCAGACTTGCGGCATCTATCAGTGCTTTGTCGGAATCATGACTGAACATATTGTAATCGACAAAATAAATGGTGTTCCTGTCGAAATCAAAATCCGCTGAATAACCGTTTGTATCGACATATGATGCCCTGTTGCCGTCTGCCTCAAAGTTCAGCTTCATGTCTCCTTCTTCAAAGATAAATGTTAAATCCTCAAGAGAAACATACGGAATATCGCCGCCGTTCATGAAATAGAGTGTAAAATTCATAAAAGTGTCGGCAGATCCCGCATACAGCGTAACCGTCTTTTCCGTTACTGAAACCGTCTTAGGATCGAAAGGCATGCTCATCTGCGATGCCTTTCCGTGAGTGTTATCCGCCGCTGCCGTATCCTGTGTCTGCACGGTGCAGCCCGCAAACGCCACGGATGCCGCAATGCAGACCATCAGGATTAAACATAGAATTTTCTTATTCATCACTCATCACCCAGAATCAACAATCATTCCCGCCGAATACCTGTGCCGTTTCGCTTCGGGCGTAAGCGAGAACTCAAGCAGAAGCAGGGGCGGGAAGATAATCGCCGGTTACAGAGTATTTCTTCATGAACGTTATAAAAATTTCTTAAAAGGTTTTTTGTCGGCTTTGGAAATGAATTACAAAGATAAATTCAAAGAAAAAAAAGGATTTTGCGGACTCAGTTATCCGCACCATAAAGGACTGTTTTCTTATATCGAGTTATATTTTCGCAGGTTTTTCTTATTCTCTTATACAGTACTTCAGCTGCTCATTCATACTCAATCGTCGCCGGCGGCTTGGGGGTAATATCATAGACAACCCTTGAGACCTCGGGGATCTCCGCGGTTATCCTTGTCGCAATCTTATGCATGACATCCCACGGAACCTCGACAACTTCGGCTGTCATGGCATCCCTTGAGTAGACCGCTCTTACTGCGACAATATACCCGTGAAGGCGTATATCTCCCTTTACACCCGTACCGCGACCGATAACCGCGGCAAAACACTGCCACGGGTTGAACTTGGGCACAATCTCCTCCTCGGCAATCGCGTTGGCCTCACGGCAGACTCTTACCTTCTCCTCGGTAAGTTCACCTATAACGCGGACTGCGAGACCCGGACCCGGGAAAGGCATTCTCTGCACAATCTCCTGCGGCATATCGAGAGCGGCGGCAACCTCCCTCACCTCATCCTTGTAGAGATCGACCAGCGGCTCGATTAAACCTTTAAATTCGATATTATACGGCAGACCGCCGACATTGTGGTGACTCTTGATTCCGCCTTCGCTCTCAATGATGTCGGGATAAATCGTTCCCTGAAGCAGGTATTCGGCGCCGGTCTTCTTAGCCTCGCGCTCGAAGATGCGGATGAACTTCTCACCTATTACCTTTCTCTTCGCCTCGGGGTCGGTGACACCTTTGAGGGCTTCAAGGTATTCGGCGCCGGCATCGACCGTAATAAGGTTAAGCCCCGCAAATACCTCCTGAATCTTCTTTGTCTCGCCCTTTCTCATAAGTCCCGTATCTACATAAATCGGGATCAGATTGTCACCTATCGCACGGCGTGCCAGTTCGGCGCATACCGAGGAGTCAACGCCGCCCGAAAGTGCCATAACGACTTTTTTGCCGTCGGACTTCTTTTTTATCTCATCAATTGCCTTCGCAATGAACTTCTCTGTGTTTACCATTTTTGTACCTGTTGTTTACGTTTTGTTTCCGTTTATTATCGGTTGTATTCGGAAGGGGGTTTTTATGGGGTTTGTTGAAGTTGGTTTTGTTTGGGGTTTTGTATCATATTGCGGCTTATCCGCACTATGTTTATCTGCACTCGGCTTCTCTGCACCCTATACTTTCCTGCTCTTTGCGCAGGCCTCGACAAATCCCAGATACGGCGGTGAGGGGTGGCTCGGTGTGGACTTATATTCGGGGTGGAACTGGGTTGCAAGGAAGAATGAATCGCGGTTCAGCTCGCCGACCTCCATCCTTCTGCCCGACGAACCCGAAAAGACAAAACCCGCCTTCTCAATCTCCGCGATATATGCGGGATTTACCTCATACCTGTGGCGGTGGCGCTCGACAATCCTCGTGGCGCCGTAGAGCTTCTCAATCCTTGTGCCCTTCTTGAGATCAATCTCGCAGTCGCCCAGTCTCATGGTGCCGCCGAGGTTGGTGACATTCTCCTGCTCGGGAAGAATAGCGATGACATGCTTTCCGGGACCCATCTCCTCGGAGGTCGAATCCTTCCAGCCGAGAACATTGCGGCAGAATTCGATGACGACCAACTGGAAAACGAGACACAGACCGAGAAGAGGAACATTGTTCTCGCGGGCATACCTGATTGCATTTATCTTGCCCTCGATACCGCGCGGACCGAAACCGCCGGGGACGATAATGCCGTCGACGTCCGCGAAATCGGCATCGGTGAAGTTCTCGGCATCAATCCATTTGATTATGACCTCGGTCGAGAGTTTTCGTCCCGCATGCTTCAGCGCCTCTTTTATCGAGATATAGACGTCTTCAACGCCGTATTTAGTGACGACGGCGACCGTGATGCGGTTCGTGTACTCGACCGTGACCATTCTGTACCAGTCGTTGTTGGCAGACCTCTCTCCAAGACCTAGCAGGTCCATGATTACCGACGCCATGCCCTCCTTTTCCATCTCGATGGGGACTTCGTAGGTATCCTTTGCGGTTGCCGCCGTAATCACGGCACGTGCGGGAACGTCACAGAAATCGGAGATTTTTCTCTTCGTCGACGGACTCATCACCGTTATACAGCGTCCCACGATAACATCGGGGTGAAGTCCCGATTCGCGCAGAGCCTTCACGGAATGCTGGGTGGGCTTTGTCTTGTGGTCGCCCATATTGTCCTCGGGGACAAGGGTCACATGCACGAGAGCGATATCGCTCTTTGGCAGTTCGCCGACAAGCTGCCTTACAGCCTCAAGGAAGGGCATGCTCTCGATATCGCCGACCGTGCCGCCGACCTCGACAAGACAGACATCCGCTTTCCTGCCGTTCTCGGTGTAGGATTCGTCGGCGTCCTTTATGCGGCGCTTTATTTCATCTGTGATATGCGGAATTATCTGCACGGTGCCGCCCAGATAATCGCCGTGCCTCTCCTTCTCGATGACGGTCTTGTAGATCTTGCCCGTCGTTATGCTGTGCTTTGACGTCAGATTGATATCAAGGAAACGCTCGTAGTTTCCGAGATCAAGGTCGACCTCGCCGCCGTCTTTAAGGACGAAGACCTCGCCGTGCTGTGCCGGATTCATGGTGCCCGCATCTATGTTCAGATACGGATCTATCTTGACCGCCGTCACGAGAAAACCGCGGTTCTTCAAAATTCTGCCGATGGATGCAGTAGTGATGCCTTTACCGAGCCCACTCATAACACCCCCAGTTACAAAAATATACTTCACTTGACCCTCTCCAAAAATAAATATAGAGAGTGATTGAACTTTCAATAAAATAAAATGATAGATTTACATTCGGCAGTATCCTGCGGTGACTGAAGTCAGACAATCCGACGATATATTTTACATATAAATACCGGAGTCTCCGGGTCTCTGCCGATTGTGTCCTTACCTATTTTCTGCTGCCGCCGGTAATCAGGAATGATGCCGTGGTTTTTGCAAGAATTGTCTCGGAATCTTTAAGGCGGGCAATACCTTCGGCAAATATTATTTTGTGACCGCGCTTTACGATATGCGCTTCGGCGATGAGATCCGCGCCCGCGCCGACACCCTTGTAGTAGTCGGTTGTCGCCGATATCGTGGCAATGCCCTGATCGTCGTCGAGGACGGTGCAGATTGCAAGAGCCATGGATTCGTCGATCAGCGCAAAATAGATGCCGCCCTGAAGCCAGCCGACGCCGTTTAACATATCGGGGCGTGTCGTCATCGAGAGTGCGGCTTTTCCGTCGCCGAAGGACACAGGCTCAATTCCCATCAGGCAGAAGAAAGGATTTGCATCTTTTCCTTTCTTTCTCATCTCTTCCGGATAACTCATGGAATTTAGATTATTGTTCATCAGATATATATTAGAGGCACGCAGATATTCGAATACGGAATTTGAAAATTATAAGAATATCAGCAAATTTCGGAGGAAAAATGACAGATACGCAACAGGTTAACAACGATATTAAAGAGATTAAAGAGATGCTCGGCGAACTTTTATGGTTGAACTCGGTTATCGCGACCGAACTCATTCAGATTACCGAGAACTCCTCGCAGATTCTGCGTAAGGCGGATATTCCCGAGACCTGCAGGATTGAGCACGGCAAACTCAGAGCCGCGGCACTCGATATCGCCGAGAGATACAAGCCGAACACGGGACTGAAAGAGCACCTCTTAAAGCATCAGTAACTTCGTATGACAGAATTAAAGAATATACAGTACAAAAAGTAAAAGAACAAAAAAAAGGGATCATGTATGAAAGTTCTGATGGTTATAGCTCCTAAAGGATACAGAGATGAAGAATTCAGCAAATCCGCCGATGTTTTTAAGAAAGCGGGCGTTGCATACGATGTCGCATCAACCGCGGCAGGCGACTGCGAAGGCATGATGGGCGCAGTGCAGAACGCATCACTGGCTGTTGCCGACGCAAAAGAAGCGGATTACGACGCACTTGTCATCTGCGGCGGCATCGGCGCACGCGATTTTCTCTGGACGCATGAACCGTTAATCGAACTTGTCAAACAGTTCAACGCAAAAGGAAAGGTCATCGGCGCAATCTGCCTCGCGCCCGTCGTCCTTGCATACGCAAGAGTCTTAAACGGCATTAAAGCGACGGTCTTCGACACTCCCGCAAGCGTGGAACTCTTAAGACAGAGCGGCGCAAATTACGTCAAAGAAGCCGTGGTCTCGGACAAAAATATCGTAACCGGCGATCACCCCGTGGCATCCGAGAAGTTTGCGCAGGCAGTCCTCGCAAAACTCAACTGATTTTGCAAATAAAAGTTATCAGTAAAGCGCAGATAAGAAAATCAATAGCGCCGCGGCAGAAACGGCAGAGATAAGGCAATACACAATCGGCAACCGATGATAGCAGAAGAAGAGTGCACCCTCATAATTCCGGCATACAATGAGGAAAAGAGAATAGAAAGATGCCTTGCCGATATCTCGTCATTCCGCGGCCCGATTATCATTGTCTGCGACGGCGACGACGAAACGCCCGGGATTATCCTCAGATACATCGACTCGCAGGTCGCGGATGAGAGCGGCGCAAAATACCCGAATATCACGGTTCTCTCATTCAATGAACGTCTGGGTAAGGGCGGCGGCATAACCGCGGGGATGAAAGCCGCAGACACGGAATATATAGGATACTGCGATGCCGACGGCGCCACGCCGATATCGGAGATGCGCAGGCTTTTTTCCGAGATTGAGACCTGCGACTGCGCTTTCGGCTCAAGGTGGCTTGCGGCATCCAAGATTGAGAAATCGCAGTCGTTCAGCCGCAAAGTGCAGAGCCGCATCTTCAACCTCTGCGTCAAACTTATTCTCGGAATTCCGTTCAAAGACACTCAGTGCGGCGCCAAGGTCTTTAAGAAAACGGCGGTCGAGGCACTGCTGCCCCGCGTCAGATCCTCGGGGTTCGCTTTCGACGCCGAGATTCTCTATATCCTCTATCGCGGCGGATTCATGATTAAAGAGGTCCCGATTCTGTGGTCGGAGATGGGGGGGTCGCATGTCGGAATCGCGGATGCGCTTAAGATGCTTGTCAATCTCATAAAAATAAGACTCGCCTGAACGGCTGGCGGGCAAAGGGGCGGAGCAAATGAAAAAGGAGTTTATATCATCAATTCAGCCGAACGCGGCTGTCGATTCTCTTTTCGTGGTGGACGAGGTCTCACTCAGAAGCGGCAACAACAAAAAATCATACATTTCGTGCACGGTATCCGACTGCACGGGCAGGCTCTCGTGCAAGGTCTGGGGAGATGCCGGTATGAGCGAGTCGGATATCGCCGGGATTTACAATTCGCTCTCGCAATCGCAGGGAAGCATATTCAGGATCGCCGGCAAAGCCGCGCTTTACAAGGGCGAACTCGGAATAAACGTCAATGACGGCATCGTATACCTCAGTAAGCCCGCGGATACCTCAAGAGTGTCCGAGAAGGATTTCATCAACTCACCCGTGGATATTGCCGCGTGCAAAAAACAGATTCTCGCTCTGATTGAGACTATCGGCGATGAAGGTCTGAGAACTCTCGTATTGAGCGCCGTCACGAAAGCGGACGGATTCTTTGAGAAGCCCGCCGCAAAGGGACGGCATCACGGCTACACGGGCGGACTCTGCGAGCATTCCCTTGAGGTCGCAAAGATAGCGCTCTCGATAGAATCGGGCTTAATCGGCGTTAAGCTCAGTCGCGACCTGCTTATCGCCGGCGCAATCCTGCACGATATCGGCAAATGCGGTTCTTTTGAGAAGAAGGGGCTGTCATATGTCCCCGTGCCCGAATACTCTCTTATCGGGCATACGGCGTCGGCAATGATGTATCTAACGCATTACAGTAAATTCACGGATGCGGAGACATTCCGCGAACTCCTGCATATCGTCCAGTCACATCACGGCGAGCACGGCGAGACCCTGCCGCAGACCGCGGAAGCATGGGCGGTTCACCTTGCCGACAATATCAGCGCCAAGATACATGAGGTCGATGAAGACCTCAAATCCGTTAATGCCGGCGAAATCGCCTGGGGAAAGCGAACGGATTCCTTCGTATACAAATCACCATCGCATGCGGATGCGTCGGCACAAAGGGGCAGAGGCGGAGAAGGGACGCACGCCGCAAACGGACATGATATAGATAAAAGCGGGAAAGATTTCGGGGACGAAAAAAAGAGTCAGCGCAGCATAACCGACAGTTTCCAGTGAAGCGGCATAAGGCAGATAGGGACGGCAACAGCCTCAAAAACTGTATGCAATATTTTATACATACATAAATCAAGATTTTTTACAATGTCAGAAGTTTCGGACTTCATCAAGCTCTCCGCCGATGAAGAAGTAATACGTGAATACAAAGGGTTTAAGATGCTCAAACCGCAATCCGCGACCCTGACAATTGCGGTGACGTCAAAGAGGCTGATTCTCTACGCAATGACGCGCAAAGCCATGAAGATGAACCGCCCGTCACTCTCGCAGGATGTCAGAATCGATGATATCCGCGGCGTTGAGGTCTATGAGAATAAAAAGGTGAACCGCCCGATTTCAACTGTCGGCATTTTAGTCCTTCTTTTCGGTATTTTCGGATGTGTCAAACCGATGTCGGGCATATTCTATGACATCAACATGCATATCGGTCACAATTACGGAGGTCCCGCGGTTGTCGCATTGGGTATTCTTTTATGCATCATCGCCGCAGTTGTCGGCTCAAAGAGGCTGAAACTCAATTTCCAGTGCAATAAGGAGTGCAGGACAAACGGCATGCTGATGAACAATACCGAAATTAAGTGGAGCGGAGAGTCTCAGAGAGTCCTCTGCGAACTCGGTTCGCTTATTATCGACGTTCAGGAGCAGTTCATCACGTCATCGGCGGTATCGCAGGCTAAGGCGGCGGCAGGCTACGTCACAGAAGACGGATACAGGAGCATTCCGAACGCTGCCGCGGCTCAAAACGCCGACTACGGCGGATACCCCGCGAATTACGCAAACGCAGGTTACAGAAACGACGGTTACGCGGGCGGCTATCCCGATTACAACAGCGGCGGATATGCGGGAGAGAACGCATACGGTAACGGCAATGCGGGTCTTGAGCCCGAGGACTTTGCGGCGCCGCCGCGTATCCCGAAAAATCGTGCGGAGACTGCCAGAATGGACGAGTCCGACTATTCAACCGCACCGGCACCCGAGCGCGATTATGAAGAGAGGGAAGAAGAGAGGGGGCGTGAGGATACGTCACGCTATTCCTATGACTCATACGAATCCGAAGTGACAGAGGAGAAATATGAGCAGGAGCCGGAGCGCGAAGAGCCGCAGGAAAAACCCGTAAGAAAGACGCTTGCGCAGGAGTTTGCCGAGGCGGGCGGTCTTGACAAGCCGAGGGATCAGATATTCAACGGCGTTGACCTCGGTCTCATGCAGGATGCGGATGTCCACCTTCCGCCAAAGGATGAAGAAGATGGTGCCGCAGGTGACGAATCCATGTCAACCTACGAGGATTATTACGGATACGAGAAAGAAACTGCGGAAGAGGACAAGCCGAAACGCGACGATTATCTCTTCTGAATTTTAATAAAATTCCAACTTTTTTTCAAAGTAAAATAAAAAAATAATTTTTAAAATAAAATTAAAATTTTTAAAGAAATATAAGATTATTTTCTTCTTATTTTTACGGATTCCGCATGAGCGATGAGACCTTCCGCCGTTGCCAGAGTCTCGGCGATATCCCCTATCTCTTCGAGACCTTCGCGGTCGACTATCTGAACGGTCGAGGTCTTGCAGAAATGATTCACGTTAAGTCCCGAATATATCTTTGAGTAGCCCGCGGTCGGCAGAACGTGATTTGTTCCAGATGCATAATCGCCGCAGGCAACCGGCGTATATGCGCCCGCAAAGATTGAACCGGCGTTGTGGACCCGATTTAAGACGCTCAGAGTGTCGGTAACCTGAATCGAGAGATGCTCGGGGGCGATTTGATCCATTATCGAGATGGCATCGCTGAGCGATGATGCAAGCACATAACCGGAATTTTTGAGCGATTTCTCGATAATCTCGCGTCTTGCGGCGGTTGCTAACTGGCGCTCGACCTCTTTTGATACCGCATCTATGAGGGACTTATCCGCGGTCACGAGGACGCAGGCTGAGTTTGGATCGTGCTCCGCCTGTGCAAGGATATCAGCCGCGACAAATGCGGGATTTGCGCTTGAATCCGCTATTATTCCAATCTCGGATGGACCCGCGGGGAAATCGATCTCGGCATTGTCGCGAAGGAGCATCTTTGCGGCGGTCACAAAGACATTGCCCGGACCCACAATCTTATCGACCTTCTTTATGGACTGCGTTCCCAGTGCCATGGCTGCGATTGCCTGCGCACCGCCGACGCGGTAAATCTCGGATACGCCCGCGATATCGAACGCCACTATGGTCAGCGGGTTTATCGGCGGCGGCGAACAGGCGCATATCTCCTTAACGCCTGCGACGCGTGCGGGAACCGCGGTCATTAGCGCCGTCGACGGATAGGACGCACGTCCGCCCGGGATATAACAGCCAACGCGGCTCAGCGGCGTCGTCTTAACGCCGAGCGTAACCCCCGGGGATACCTCCCTTAACCAGAGATCGTCGTGCTTCTGGAACTCGTGGAACTCGGAAATTCTTGCTTCCGCCTGCGTAATGCACTCAATCAGGCGGTCTTCAACCTGATTGTATGCCTCGTCAATCTCATCCTCCGTGACTCTGAGATGTTCAAGATCGATCTTATCAAACTTCTTTGCATACTCATAAAGCGCGGAGTCACCGTTATTCCTGACGTTATCTATAATCTCGGAGACCGTGCCGTAAACTCCGGTCAGCCCCTGTCGCCGACCGCTAATCCATGCTTCAACATCAAGTTCTTTTAACATCGCTCTTCCTATTAGTTTTGAATCTTAATCGGAATATATTTTGGTATCGCAAGCTCAAAGCAAAATACAAAATGATACTTTTTTTGTGATACAATCCATATGTATATCGGATGAAAGCAACTGTCCTTGCCAGCGGAAGTAAAGGTAACTGCACTTATCTCGAAGGCGAGAACACGGCTCTTATCATAGATGCGGGTCTCAGCGCACGCGAAACTCTCACAAGGCTTGAGTGCGCCGGCGGCAACCCGGAACTCATAGAGGGCATTCTGGTCACGCATGAGCACAGCGACCATATAAGCGGGCTTGACACTCTGGCAAGAAAGCTTGACGTGCCCGTTCTGGCAACGCAGGGGACGCTCTGGGAGTTTGAGAGCAAAAGAAATCCCAAAAGCAGATCGAAGGAGATATCTATGATTCCCCTTAAGACCGGCAACATCTTTGAGTTCGCGGGTTTCAGGATAAAACCGTTCTCAACGTATCATGACGCAATCGACCCCTGCGGATTTAAGATTGTCCAAAACGATTCGCGGTTCGGATTCTGCACGGATACGGGGCAGATAACCGAGAAGATGGAGGCGGAACTCTTCGGCTGCGATGCCGTTGTGCTTGAGAGCAATCACTGCCCCGTCATGCTCGAAAACGGACCGTATCCCAAATTTCTCAAGGAGAGAATCCGCGACAAAAAACGCGGTCACCTCTCCAATACCGCGGCAGGCGAGTTCATAAAACGAAGCAACGGAGATATCGGAGAGATTATTCTGGCGCACCTGAGTCAGGAGAACAATACGCCCGAAAAAGCGCTCACAAGCGCAAAAACCTCCGCGGGACTCTCGGTCGACGACATCTTATTTGAGGTCTCGCTTCAGGATAAGGTCTGTGAAACAATAAGAATATGATGCATAGAGAATCTGATGAATCTGATATATGAAATAAAGAAACAAATCAAAAATACGGAGAGGTCTGAGGATGCAGTTTTCGGAATTTGCTGAGATATGTGACAGAATCGAGTCGACCCGCGGCAGACTCGATACGATAGATATAGTGTCGGGCGTCCTCAAAACACTGACCGACGAAGAACTGCCCGTTTTTGTCAGATTCATCATGGGAAGAATCTTTCCCGACTGGAGCCCGGAGAAGATTGGAATCGGACCAAATCTTATCTATGACGCGGTTGCCTACGTCATCGGCGACGGCAGGAACACGGTCATAAGAAAGATTAACGCCGGCGGCGACGCGGGACGGGCAATCGAGGGGCTGCTTCTGAAGAAAGAACAGACCTCATTCTTCTCCGAGACTCTTGATCTTCTTGAGGTCTACAATGACTTCATCTATATATCCGGCGTCGAAGGCGGCAGTTCCCATAAAGAGAAACTCAAAGTTTTAAAGAAGATGTTCGCAAACGCAAAGCCCATTGAGGCGCGCTACATTACAAGGCTGATTCTCGGCGAACTGAGAATCGGTATCGGCGAGGGCAATATCCGCGACGCCGTTGCAAAAGCATTCGATGTGCCCGCCGCCGCCGTCGAGCACGCATTTCAGGCATCCAACGATCTCGGCGAGGTGGCAATGCTTGCCAGACAGGGTGTAGGTGCGCTCGGAGATGTAAAGGTAGATATATTCAGACCGGTCAAGATGATGCTTGCCCGTCAGGGAACAATTGCCGCAATGCTCGAAGAAGAGGGTGTGCTTGCCGCCGAATACAAATACGACGGCACAAGATTCCAGTTCCACAAAAAAGGCAATGAGTGCAGGATTTACTCCCGAAAGCTCGAGGAGGTCACCAATGCCATACCCGATGTCGCAAAGATGCTCCTTGAATCTACGACGCATGACGCCATCCTCGACGGCGAAGTCATCGCAATCGACGAGGAGACGGGACGACCGCTGCCGTTCCAATACGTCCTGCGCCGGTTCAGAAGAAAACACGATGTCGAAGGGCATATGCAGAAGATAAAACTCGTCCCAAATATCTTCGACATTATCTGCATTGACGGCAGAACGCTCATTGACGAGCCTTTCTCTGAAAGGAGAAAGATACTTACCGAATCAGTCACACGGTTCGTTGCGCCGCAGATCGTCTCGGACGATATCGAGACCATTGAGGCGTTTTACCGCTCGGCACTCGCGGACGGACACGAGGGCATTATGATTAAATCGCGCTGTGCACACTACACTCCGGGTGTTCGCGGAAAAGAATGGGTCAAGATTAAGCCCGCTGTCGACACCATGGATCTCGCGGTCATCGGCGCCGAATGGGGCGAGGGTAAACGCGCAAAACACTTCGGATCATTCCTCCTCGCATGCCGCGACGAACTCGGCGAACTTATCCCGCTCTCAAAGGTGGCTACGGGTATCTCGGATGAGATGCTCGATATCCTCTATGACATGCTCAAGGACATTGTGATTTCGGAGTCGAAGAATACCGTTACCTTTGAGCCGGATACGGTCTTTGAGGTCGGCTATGCCGAGATTCAGAAGAGTCCCACCTATGAGGCGGGTTATGCGCTGCGTTTCCCCAGATTCATCCGCCTGCGCGACGATAAGAGCGTTGAAGAAATAGAGACTCTGCAATCAATCGAGAACAGATTCGCCGAGCAGACAAAGAGACTTCAGGGATAAGGCATCATAACGCATCCGGACGCATCCCTGTAAAAATCAAAATCAAAAATCAAACAGACTTTTCTGCGTGCGCAGTTCGGTATAGAGCCGGCTGTGCTTGAGCCACGTGTCATTGCCGCAGAACCTTGTCACGGTATCCGCACCCTCACGTGTGTCCTCGCATTTTACGGGTTGCGAGTTCATGGCGTTTCTGGTTGCCTCCCGTATTACCCATGTGCCCAGCGGCGCCCAATAATCCTTTGTGGCGCGGCGGACGAGGATTACCTCCGCATTCCTGCGGATATCCGAGAGATATTCAAGGACCGCAAGCCTTGCCGAATAATAGGCGCCGCCAATCGGGGAATAATCGTTCTTGTTCTTCTTTGTCTCCGAATCCGTGACGATTACATCGGCATCTCCCGCCCACATGCTGTTCTTCTCCCAGATCTCTATCATCTCAAACTTCCAGTCCCCGGGGACGAGCATGCAGACGATATGATTCGCATGAACCGCGCCCGAAAAGACGGTCACATCCGAAATCGGCGGATACTTCACGACCTCGGATTTCAGGCGGCGGGAGATTGAATCGTCGATTGCGGTTATTCCCCACCTTGTCGGCACAAACCTGCGGTTCTTCTCCAGTCCGAGCAGTCCCGCACCCAGAACATTCTGAATGTGGTGGACGTCGATGCCGCCTTTGAAGAGCTCATACATTCCGTCGACCGCCCTCAGATCGCCGTCCGAGGTGACCTTATCGACGATTCGCGGCACAAAGGCATTGTCAAGGACATCCATCTTCTTAATCTCGCCCGAAAGACCCACGGGCGCGAGAGTGCCGTCGAACTTCAGATCGAAAGATACGGGTTTCTCAAACGCGACCTCGATATCTATCGGCTTCTGAGAGATTGCCACCTCCTGTATCGAGTCGGCGGTTCTTGCGAGGAATGCCTTGCCTGCGGCGGCGTTGAGCGTCTTTGAACCGCGGACGGTCGAGGAACGCATTGCCACAATCTCGTCGATGCTGCACCCTTTCTTTATCCAGTCCTCGGGATCGTCCGCATTGCCGGTCATCATGGGTCCGCCCGCAACCTTGGGATAACTGTAACTGCCGATAAAAACCGAGGGACTCTCACCCATGTAACTCTCGAAAGGTCGCGGCTGCTCTTTCAGTTTCGCATAAAAACGGCTTGTTATCGGGCACTTCGGCAGCCCGCAGAAACCCCTGCCCTTACACTGAACGCATTGCTGTGACCGCGACATCTGTTATTCCTTCGGCATTTTACGATTTTACGACTTTAAGATTTTACGATTCATCTATTATACTATTTTACGATTTATGCAATATCTCGGATATAATCTCTGATTTATACGAATGCAAATTCATAGGGATTTGCAACTCCCGGAATGCTGAAAAAAAGTTATATTGATATTCTGTAGTCACCCACACCGCTTACGCAGGAGGCATCCGCGGTTATCCAGCCGTTCTGAGGTCCTTTGACGCTTAACTCCGCCGTGTTGGTGTAGCTGTTCTCTTTATCGCCGTTATACGACCATGCATTCTTTCCCGTGCATTTGAGCGAGATCTTTACGACCGTATCGGGATCGCAGTCATATTTCAGATATACGTTTATCTTATAATTTGCGGGATCCGAGTCGGCTTCCGCGGGCGCAAAGAGATAAGCGTTCTTCGCGGGATTTTTCGTATCGATTATCTTTTCGACCTCAACTTCGGCACCGAAATTCTCGCGTTTCAGTTTATCGGCGGTCAGCTTTACGAACGCGGCATCCTTCGCGGCGAAATAATCGGTTGTAATGCCGCTTCCCAGACCAATCGCCCTGCCGTCCGCAAACTCAACGCCTATCGGCGAATTTCCTTTATTCGAGACTACCGGCAGGAACATGGTCACGCCCGTAAGTTCACCCGTTGCCTCAATCGCGGCGGAATAGGAGTATGTGCTGTCGGGGTTGATTCCGAGTGCCGCAAATCCGAACGGATAGAATAAACCTGCCGCAAACATAAGCAGACCCGCAAATATAACGAGTATTACGATTAATACAGCAAGAAATCTGCCTGTTTCCATATTTTCAAGATCCATATTTACTTGCCCTTCCGAAATAGCGTTAATTAATTATTCAATGACAATATTCAATAACTTTTTGTAAAAACGGATGCGGACGATATCGGGAATAAAACACAGGTCGGTTCACAGATCAGTTCACAACTCGGTTCACGGGTCGCTTGCGGGAGTTATGACTCTGTTTTGGATTGATGTTTATGATTGATATTTATGATTGATGTTGAGGATTTATGTTCAGGATTTATGTTCAGGATTTATGCTCAGGATTTATGTTTATGATTCCTTACAGCTTCCTCGATTGCCGCCATTGCCTTTACGCGCCCGTCCTCCTGAACGAAGAGATATGACATGTCGGGGACTTTCATATTCAGCGCCTCGTCTATGGCATCGCTTAAGGTCTCCTTTGTGACCTTATCGCCGGAGAGCATGATGCCGGCGCCTATTTCCTCGATTTTTCTGCCGTTATTCCATTGCTCGGGATGATAGGGGTCGATTATCATCACAACCGGCTTACCCAGAAAGAGAGATTCGTGAATCGAGGTAAGACCGCCGTGAAGGATGTTCACACGCGACTGTGCCATATAGGTGAGAATATCGTCCGTATAGCCGTGAGTCTTAAAGTTGCGGCTCTCCTCCGGCAGTCCGGGCGAGGTAGCAAAGACGTCAAACTGATGATACGGGCGCTCGTTTGCAATCTCCTTTAACATGCGATACATTGGGAGCTTGAAGGGTTCGCCGCCGAAACTTGCAAAGATTGTCTTCTTCTCGATATTGTAGTCGGAGAGTCTGGCATCCATTATGGGACCGACAAACTTGTACCGGTGGGCTTCCTCGCGTTTTATCTCCAGATTGTAGGCACTTACCGTATTCGGATACGAAAAGTCGGGAACTATGACATTGTCGGGAAGGGTGAGGTATTTTTCGACGACGCTGCTCAGAATCTCCCAGTGCTTTGAATGCTCATCGTTTGCCGACGCAAACTTATTCTGATTTGTGATGAAAAGCGAGGGAATGTCCTGCAGTTTCGCCGCGAAAACCGCCGCATACATTGTATCCGCGACGAGAACGTCTATTTTTTTCTCGATTATGATCCTGCGTATGTCGCGAAGAGAGCGTGCAAGCGATAAAAGCACACCTTTCGATGACCAGACCGTCTTTGAAAGACTGAAGTATCCCGATTCGCCCTCCAAAATGACCTCGCGGTAGGTCTCGAAAACGGTGAAGCCCTGCCGCGATATAAACTCCGAAGCCTTGCCATATGAGGCAAAATAGCATGTATGCCCGAATCTCTCCAGATATTTTGCAAGCTTTGTCGAACGCGAGGCATGCCCCAGCCCCTCGCCGCAGACCACAAATAATATTCTCATTTTACCCGGTAAATATGACGGCTTTTGACAGTCCGTCCACTGACTGTCAGTGACTGTTACGGTAAATATCAACGCCGCAATTAAAAAATGTTTTTAAACGTAAAATGTTGTTTTCTTAAAGAGAATCGGGAGAGAATAATCAACATACGGGAAAATAAAGAGAGCGAAAAAAACAGTACACAATTACATTAAATAAATCAAATTAACCAAAATTTGAGAAATAAATGCAATCATCCACCGCAATAATTGAAACTTTATTTCACGGTCGCGGGGAATAAAGGATTACTTATTTATACAAATATGTTTTAAATCTATTTCATTGAACATCTTGCTCATGTTCATATATTATTCAAGGTTTCCTTAATCAGGCAGTCGCTTTTCATAATATTAGATAAATAAAAAGTCTGTTTCGCAAAAATGGGGATATAATGACGGTAAAAGAGATTACTAAAGTACTTGAAGAAGCTCTTATGGGCAACTACTCCGTAAGAGTCAATGTCGATGAAGCGGAAGATGAATTAAAAGAGCTTGCCGAAACTGTCAACACGGCAATAGAGTTCATTATCGACTCTAAACGAACCTGCGACAATGTTTCGATGATGATTCAGCAGAATCCCTATCCGATGATGCTTCTGGATAAAAACTTCATGCCGATTGACGTGAACACCGCATATGAGAAACTCATGGGATACTCCAAGGATGAGATTCTCACAATGCTGGCATCGGACTACAAATCCAGACGAATCTCGGGCGACAACACGGAAACTCTTTTCACTGCGGGTCACAACACGGAAACTCTCGTCGAAATTGACTTCAAAGACGGCAGAAAACTCTTTGTCGAGCAGAGGGGTGTGCCGCTCAGAGACTCTGACGGAAACGTGGAGATGGGTCTCTTCGTCATTAAAAACGTCACCAACGAGGTAATCGAGAAGGAAGAGATAACAAAGCAGCTGGAACAGATCAAGGTTCTTCAGGGAAGATCCGAGGTAATTGTTCAGGAAAACCCCATGCCGATACTTCTCTGCGACAAGAACTTCAATATCCGCGTCGTTAACAAGGCATTCTCCGATATCTCGGGTTACCAAAAAGACAAACTTCTTACAATGTCACTCCACGACTTTGATGTCATAAGCACGGAAGGTGAGGGTCTCAGAAAGGTCTTTGAGACCAAATCACGAAGTTTTGCCACGGTCACGGTTAAATTCCACAGAGGCGTCGTCATACTTGAGCAGTACGGCATTCCGGTACTGAACGCAAAGGGCAATGTAAGCAACATCCTCATTGTCTACAACGATATCACCAAGGTCCGCGCCAAAGAAGACGAAATCATTGAGATGATGAATAAAGCCAAAGAGAAGGAAGAGATTCTTGAGGCAAGCATCGCGGATGTAAACCGGGCAATCGAATGCTTAAGCAACGGCAACCTGACATGCAAGCTCGCGGCAAAGGACGATGACCCCTTAAAAGGTCTGAAAGCGAACTACAACACCTCAATGGTTGAGTTCAGCGGCATGATAAAGAACGTATCCGGCGCAATGAATACCATCAACATGCACATGGACGATGCCGCAAACGGTTCGGACGG
The DNA here is from genome assembly GCA_017553245.1 of Methanomicrobium sp. GTDB lineage: Archaea > Halobacteriota > Methanomicrobia > Methanomicrobiales > Methanomicrobiaceae > Methanomicrobium. Next base: position 2,194 of record JAFZMT010000002.1, on the reverse strand, counting down.
TATCGCACATGCCGCCGAGAACGTCGCGGTAAGGACACAGAATGCCGCAAAACTCTCGCGCACCCTGCTTTCGCAGATAGAGAACATCACACGTTCAATCTCCGACCTCTCGGCATCAAATCAGGAGATTGCAAGCACATCGCAGGAAGTTCTCGATCAGGCAAGAGATGTCTCATCCATGGGTAAGAACGCCGAGCAGCTCGGAATTGAGGCGACCGAGAAGATGAACTCCGTCGTCAACATCACAAACGACAGCGTCCAAGAGATGGACGAACTCAACAAACAGCTTGTTCAGATCAATAGTGTAATTAAGTTGATAAACGATATTACAAATCAGATTAACATGCTCGCGCTCAACGCGGCCATCGAAGCGGCACGCGCAGGTGAGCACGGCAGAGGATTTGCGGTCGTTGCGGGCGAGGTTAAGAATCTCGCAACCGATGCGAAGAATGCGACGGCACAAATTGACATGGTCGTAAACGGTATCCAGAAGACCAGCGAGAAGACGGTTTCGTCGATCAAATCCGCAAATGCTCATGTCGTATCCGGCGTCGAGAGTGTTAACGCGACAATTGATTCGCTCAACAAGATTGTAAAAGGTGCCGAGTACCTTACCAGCAACATGGGTGAGATAGCAAAAGCTATTGAGGATCAGGCGAATATTACAAATAATATAGTAGGGGATTGCGAGAAGAGCAGTGACCTCACCCGCAATACTCAGAGCGAGATTGAAGGACTTGCGGGACTTTCGCAGGAGACGAGCGCATCCGTTCAGGAGATTAACAGCGCCATACAGGAAGTCACGGGTCTTTCAAAGGATCTGAAGTCGTCGCTGGATACCCTGAAAATCTGATAAATGGTGTTGATTTATGACAGTTATTGATATAGTTGAGTTCGAAATCGGAAGTGAGCGTTACGCACTGGACATAACGCTTACACGTGAGATCGTTGAGATGGTGCCGATTACACCGGTCCCCAGAGCTCCGGCGCATATTGCGGGAATTATCAATCTTCGCGGTGAGATTACAAACATAATCAATCTCAATAAGATTCTGGATCTGCCCGAGACATCCAACAAGAACATAGAGGATCAGAAGATTATTGTCCTCGTTCCCGAAGCTGCGGAAGGCTCGAATACGGGTATCATAGTCGATGATGTCCACGCGGTTCTTCAGATTACGGATGACGAGATTGATTCGATGAAAGGTCCCTTATCCAACGAAGCCTACGTAAAGGGTGTTATCAAGATTGACGATAAGGAAGCAACCGAGACCGAGACGGGCGAGAAGAAGCGCCTTATCGTCTGGCTTGACGTGGGTCAGGTTCTTATCGACATACTTGCGTCGACAAAGGCGTAAAACGGCATAAATCAGATCTGACTGATCAACACTCTTTTTTAACGATTTTAACGAACTGTTTTCGTAAGAGAATTTTCGCTGATATTTTTCCTGATATTTATTATCAAGATTAATTATCACGATTAATTATCCCGAGACCTTACGATCCTTTAACAACAATCTAATTATAGAAATATCTATAGAAATATTCACAGACAGGTAAAACAGATGGCAGATACTGTGAAGAAACTGAAAGCGGCGGATATCGCGGAGATTAGCGGCATCAGCGAGAAAGAGATAAAAAATATCTCGGATGAGTTCGCAAGTCTTATTCCGAGTCACACTCTCGGCAGAATAAAAATCTACGAAGAGAAAGCCGTGGAGGTCATATCAAAGATAAACTCGCTCAAGCAGAGCGGAACGGCAAGCGAGGAAATCTTCTCGCAGTTCGGCAAGGCGGCGCCGGCAAAGAAGAGCACAAAGGAGAGAATGACCGAGAGTCTGCGAAAGAATCAGGCGTCACTGGGTGCAAGGACCGCACACATCACAAAGGATTACGGCAACTCAATCCCGCCCGGCACAAAGACGAGAACTTCGACAAAGTCTTCGGGCACGGCAAAATCCGCGGAAAACACCGAGACGCCGTCCGTGGTAAGCATGGTCACCGATGCCGTGTCAACCGCAGAAAAACGCGTCAACAGGCTTATCTCACTTGCCGACAGCGCCCCCGACAGTGAACTTGTCGATAAGATAGGTGCCGCTGAACTTAGGATCTCAAAGCTTACAGTCCGCATTGAAAAGATTGAGTCGGATATTGCCGAAATTAAGAAGACTTCCGAGAGAAACATGAGCGAAAT
>JAFZMT010000163.1 GCA_017553245.1 Methanomicrobium sp. | reverse complement strand
GTATGCCGCGATTCACGGTATCTCAAACGAGACGTTTTATCCCGTAGTTTTAAAGGCGTTCCGCGGGGATTTCGATATAGATAAGAAGAAGGTTGCGATGGGCTGGTGTCCGTTTCTCATGGATGCCGATGATGAAGGTAAGTATTACTGCGCCGTTCACGACACAATCCCCGAATTTTGCAGGAAATATAAGTGCGTCTCGATGCGGTTTTACAGGTCGGAGACGGTTGCGGGCAGTCTTCGCGGCAGGACGACCCTTGTCACGGATGATGAGGCTTTAAAGAGCCTGTGGGAGAAATCCGTCATGACTTTCCCCGTCGACAATTATGCGGCGTGGAAGGAGAATCTGAAGAAGGTTCTGGCTGATAACGGCTATACGGTCGAGGATTACGATTAGGAATGTCCGGCGGCGGTGATGCGGATAAGAGCGGCGGCAGAAACAGGGTCGTCGGTGTTGATGGGCGCCGTGTGGTCTGCGCAGGTAAACGCGAGGAACTGGATAAATGCCGTTTCTGCGTGCATTCTGTCTCGTTTGAGTGCGGCGGCGTCTGGATAAAATCGCCTGCAAGAGCCTACTGTTCGCGGTGCCGGAGCACGGATCCCGTCAATCTCGATAAGGTGACGGCGGTCATGTGCGACGATATCGCGGGCGAGGGCTTTCGAAGTATTATGAATATTATATCTTAATCGCCGCTGTTTTTTTGATTCACTCTCAATCCGTTCAGTTAATCCGTTCTTATGCGGGTCGTATCGAAGTGTGCGAGAATTTTTTCGAAGTCGGTATTGGCTTCAAAGTGCTGCGCAAGTTCGTTTAAGGCTTTGTCGTAGCCGATATCTTCGTCTTTTATTCCGGCAAATGTCAGTCCTTTTTGCGAGTAGAGGTATTTCAGCAGGGACTGCGAGATGTTTGCGTTTGAGAAGAGCCCGTGCATGTAGGTGCCGATGACGAGTCCGTCGGCGCTCACGCAGCCTTCGCCTTCGAGGGCTTTTTCTTCGCTTCCGGTGTCGGTCTGTCCCATGTGGATTTCGTAGCCGCTGACGGTATCGGCGCCGCTTAAGATTTCGCCGACGGGGTTTACCTTCCGCGTTATCTGGACGGTCGTCTTTTTGTATTCGGCGAAGGTTGTTACGGCGTCGAAGAGTCCGAAGCCTTCGTAATCGGCTTTTGATCCTGATTCTATACCTTCATCGTGAATCTTGCGGCAGAGCATCTGGTACCCGCCGCAGATGCCGATTATCGGGATTTTACGCCGGCGTGCATCCGCGATTTCGTCGGCAAATCCGCGGCTCTTAAGTTCGAGGAGGGCTTCGACCGTGTTCTTTGTCCCCGGGATTATTATGCAGTCATAATCTTTGAGAGAGGTTCCCGGGGTTACGTAGTCGAGGCAGGCGTATCTTTCGAGGAGTTCAAAGTCGTTGAAGTTGGAGAGTCCGAAGATTTTCATTACCGCAATCTTTACGGGGAAATCGCGGGAGCGCTTGTCATAGAGCGAGAGGGAGTCTTCGCTGGGGAGTTCGGTGTTCATGTAGGGAATTACGCCCAGGACGTCGACGCCCGTCTTTTCTTCGATTATCCTTACGCCTTCCCTGAAGAGTTCGCTGTCGCCCCTGAATTTGTTGACGATGAAGCCGCAGACGTTTTTCCTGACTTCGTCGGGGAGGAGGTCATATGTGCCGATGAGCTGCGCAAATATGCCGCCGCGCTCGATATCGCCGACGATCACAATCGGTATCTGAAGTTTTTTTGCGAGGAGGATATTTGCGATATCGCGGCTGTAGAGGTTTACTTCGGCGGCACCGCCTGCGCCTTCGACGACGATGTTGCCGTATTCCTTCTCAAGCCTGCGGTAGGCTTCGACGGCTTTTTCGAGGAGGTAGTCGGTTTCTTTGTAGTAATCGGCGATTTTTGCGTCCTTGTAGGGTTCGCCGAAGAGGATTATCTGGGATGTGCTGTTTCCTTTCGGTTTCAGGAGAATCGGGTTTGTGTCGGCGTTTGGGGTTATTTTGGCGGCGAATGACTGAACCGCCTGCGATATGGCTATTTCTTTGCCGTCGGGGGTGATGTAGGAGTTGAGGCTCATGTTCTGAGATTTGAAGGGCGCGACTTTCAGACCGCGGTTTGCGAGACAGCGGCAGACTGCCGTTACTATGGTTGTTTTTCCCGCGTGCGAGGAGGTTCCCAGAATCATCAGCGACATAATATTAAGTTTATTTTAATTAGTTCAGTATATCTTTTGTCATATTTCTCTCAGGCAGTGTTGAGAGTTTTAAGAATCGGTCAAAAAAGTCGTTTTTTTGGGATTTAGCCCGTAAAACGTTTCAGCCGCAGTTGCCGCTGCAGTTGCAGCCGTCGCATGTGGGTTCTTTACAGTCGGGGCTGCATTTACCGAGAACTTTCCAGCGCAAAAGGACGCCGTCGTCGATTCTGTCCATGTCAATGAGTTTGAGTCTCGGGAAGTCCTCTTCTTTTATGAATCCGATTCCGTCCGCGGGTGTGGGTGCGTCGGCGCCGCCGATGATTATGTTTCCTATGCAGGTGTAGATTTCGTCGACGAGGTTTTCTTTGAAGAGTGCGGCAATGAGCGTTCCGCCGCCTTCGACCATGACCTGTCTGACGCCGTTCTCGTAGAGGGCTTCCAAAAGCCCTGCGATATCGACCTTGTCTTCGCCGCCGACGAATATATCCGCGAACTGATTGAGTTCCTCAATCTTTTCCCGCGGAGCTTTTTCGGATACGGCGATGACTCTGGGACCTTCGCCTTTGTGGAGGATGTCGGCGTCAATCGGGGTTCTGGCGTTGCTGTCTATGACAATGCGCAGCGGATGTTCGTCGCGCCCGTTTTCTCTTCTTTTTGCCCGTCTTTCGGGGGATTTTACGGTCAGTGACGGGTTGTCGGCAAGCACGGTGCCGACTCCGACCATGACGGCATCGGCGCCGGCTTTTATGACGTCAACGCGTTCAAAGTCGGATTTACCGGATATTTTTACCTGCCGGCGTTCTTTTGTGGATATTTTTCCGTCCGCACTCATGGCAAGGTTAACAAAAACAAATGGTCGCATACACTTAGTATGTGTATGCTTAGTTTAGTAATGTTTGGGAATGTGTAAAATGTGAGGGGGGATGTCGGAGTTTAATCCGGAAATGAAATGCGGGGGATGCATTAAGATGTTTTCTTGAATATGCGGGTTGACAGTATTCTCATATCACAGAGTTCTTTGCAGTTTTTCAGGGTTCCTGTGGAAGTGAAGGGGTTGCTTTTATTATCTGATCCGCGGGTGCCCTCAGACCGTTATGTATTCTGTAAACGTGTCTCAGCCGATATGTGTATTCGCGCCCGTTTTCAAGATCTTCGTCGAGGTATCCGTCCCTTTCCGCTCTGTAAAGCCTGACTTCCGGCGATCCTTCGGAACTGCGATACAGCTCCACGGAGGCACTTGCGTGAGGTTTTGACCATTTCAGACAGATTGCATTCGATTCGGGATATGCCTTGAAGAATCTCCGTTTTTCGGGTTTTGTCACTGCTGCCGTTTTCCCGAGGACGGCAAGTTCGGATTTGAAAACGACCGGCAGTATATAGAGCGTGCAGACATGGGGATATGTGAATTTTCCGGAGAATGTGTCACCTTCGCGGGTAATTTCGGTCATCTCCATAAGATTCTTATGAAATTTCAGTTCGGATTTCGGCATTGTGTCTCCGCATTTGAATCCGTTGTTAACTGTCGAGAGATAGAAAGATACCTCTTCATTATGCGGATTTTTCCAGTGTGCCGTAAATGTGTTCCCGCCGTCAAATTCCGCGCTGAATTCTTCTATAGGCTTGGGCAGTGAAAGCGGAGTTACGACGGTTGAGACATTTACGGTTTTTGATGTTCCGTATGAGTCGTATGTGTAACTCAGCCGATATGTGTATTCGCGCCCGTTTTCAATACCTTCGTCATGGTAACCTTCAGCACCGATTTCGGAGATCTTCTCTTCCGGCGATCCTTCTGAACTGCGGAATAATTCCAAGGATACCTCTTTCGGCGGCGGTGACCATTGCAGTCTGACCGCTTCCGATTCCGGATAGCCCGTTATGGAAGGATCGGGAGTGCAATATGCGGGATCGTCCTCATTAGTGAGCGAAGTTTCCGACAAAACGCCGGCGCGCTGCGCAAAGACTGCGTAATAGTAGTGTACTCCGATTTTTACGTCCCAATCCGAGTAAGAATAAGTGTCATCGTATGTCTCCGTAATCAGAAGTGAGTTGAGTCTTTTGCCGTCGCCGATATCTTTCGGCACCCTGTCCTCATTGCGTACAATGATATATTCCGTCTCTTCGCCATCGGATTTGCTTTTATCCCATTCCAATTCGATTAATCTTTCCGAAGGGTGTATTTTCAGATTTTCGGGAGTTGCAGGCGGGTATCGGGAGGCAATTGTATTGATTTCTTCATTATCGGTGCATGCTTTCACGGCTTCCGAGCAGAGATCAATTATCTTCTTTTCATCGGTGAGTGTCCGCAAATTTTCAATGTACTTTTCGGATTCGGCGATTTTGAAGTAAATCGTATCTTCAAGATGATCATCAGTGTATCCGAATTCTTCCAGGGAATCAAATATTTTTTCTGCCGCAAAATAGCGTTTTTCGGACACTGCCTTTCTTATCTCCTTTAATGCGGCATTTATTTCCGGCAGATCCGATCCGTAATTCCTGCGATAATTTTCCAGCGTTTCGTTGAGATAATCCGATTCTTCGGATTT
>JAFZMT010000162.1 GCA_017553245.1 Methanomicrobium sp. | reverse complement strand
GAGGTCGATGTTGTATCGCGGCTGATAGCGCTTTATGAGGTTATTTTCAAGTATAAGCGCCTCGACCTCGCTGCCGGTGACGATGAAGTCTATCGAAGCTATGGATTTTACGAGCGCCTGCGTCTTTTTGTCGTGCAGGGTGCGGTTGAAGTAGCTGGAAACCCTTTTTTTGAGGTCTTTTGCCTTGCCGACATAGATGATGTTGCCGTCGCTGTCTTTATACTGGTAGCTTCCGGGTTCGTTGGGTATCAGTGACAGGTCAGGCATAAGTCCTCAGATTCCTTATTTAATCCAAATCGGATACGTTATCGCTTCTTCTTCAGAAGCGGCGCCAGAAACTGTCCGGTATAGCTCTTCTTGCATTTGGCAACCTCTTCCGGGGTGCCGGTCGTGACAATCTCGCCGCCTTTGTCGCCGCCCTCGGGTCCTAGGTCAATAATGTAGTCGGCGCACTTGATAACGTCCAGATTGTGCTCGATTACGATAACGCTGTTTCCTTTGTCGACGAGCGCCTCAAGGATGCTTATCAGTTTTTTGACGTCGTGGAAGTGCAGTCCCGTAGTAGGTTCGTCCAGAATGTAGACCGTTTTGCCCGTGGCGCGCTTTGAGAGTTCCTTTGTCAGTTTAATCCTCTGCGCTTCGCCGCCGGAGAGCGTCGTCGAACTCTGACCGAGTTTGAGGTATCCGAGACCGACCTTGCAGAGAGTGTCGAGTTTTGCCCTCGCATTCGGGTGATTCTCAAAGAGTTCGAGGGCTTCGGCGGCTGTCATGTCGAGCACGTCGGCAATCGATTTGCCCTTGAATTTGACCTCGAGAGTCTCGGCATTGTAGCGCTTTCCTTTGCACTCCTCGCACTCGACATAGACGTCGGGCAGGAAGTTCATCTCGATTTTTATGAGTCCGTCGCCGCTGCACGCCTCGCAGCGTCCGCCTTTGACGTTGAAGGAGAACCTTCCGGCATTATACCCGCGAATCTTGGCTTCTTTTGTCTCGGCGAATATGGCGCGGATGTCGTCGAAGACCTTGGTGTAGGTCGCGGGGTTGGAACGCGGCGTTCTGCCTATCGGGCTCTGGTCGATGACGATTACCTTGTCGGGTTTTTCGTCGAAGGCAATCGAGTCGTAGTATGTGTCGGTCTTGGAGCGGTTTATCTCCTTCATCAGACCGTTATAGAGGGTGTCGTAGACGAGGGTGGACTTGCCGCTTCCCGAGACGCCCGTGATAACGGTCAGGACGCCGGTCGGGATGTCGACGTCAATCGATTTGAGGTTGTTCTTTCTGCACCCTTTCATGTGAATGAAGGACTCGCTCTTCCTGCGGGTCGCGGGGAAGTCGATTTTTTCGGCGCCGCTGAGATACATTCCCGTAAGGGAGTCCTTGAAGCCTTCTATCTCTTTGGGCGTTCCGATTGCCGCGACGCGACCGCCGTTAACCCCTGCGCCGGGACCGATGTCGACGACGAAATCGGCTTCCCGGATTGTGTCTTCGTCGTGCTCCACGACAATGAGGGTATTTCCGAGATTTTTGAGTTTCTGGAGGGTTTCTATCAGTTTGTGGTTGTCGCGCTGGTGCAGTCCGATGGAGGGTTCGTCGAGGACATACAGGACGCCCATGAGGTTTGAGCCTATTTGGGTTGCAAGCCGTATTCTCTGCGCTTCGCCGCCGGAGAGCGTTCCCGAACTTCGCGAAAGCGTCAGGTATCCCAGCCCCACCTCCTCAAGGAACCTCAGCCTTGACGTAATCTCGCGCAGGATGAGCCTTGCAATCCCGGCGTCCTTCTCGCTCAGTTTAAGTCCGTTGAAGAACTTTATGCAGTCGGAGATCGACATCTCGGTTACGTCTATGATTGATTTGTCCGCGATTGTGACCGCAAGTGCCTTGGGGCTTAAGCGTTTTCCTTTGCAGGACTGGCATTCGGAGATTCGCATGAACTTTTCAAGCTCTTTCTTGCGGTATTCGGACTTGGTCTGGGAATAGAGGCGGATTGCCTGCGGCAAAAGACCTTCCCAGACGCCGTTGTGCGACCATTCGACTTCGCCGCCCTTCATACTCATGTTGAAGCGGATTACCTGATCGGAGCCGTACATGAGGACATTGTACTGCTCCTCGGTGAGGTCTTTTATCGGCGTAAATATGCTGAAATTGTGGTGTTTTGCCACGGTTGCGAGATACTGGACGCGGTAGCCGTCGAGGAAGTTGCGGTATGTGGCGACGGCGTTCTCGGAGAGTGAGAGGCTTTTGTCGGGGATGATGAGGTCGGGGTCGAAGTCCATCTTGAATCCGAGTCCGTTGCATTCGGGGCAGGCTCCGAAGGGGCTGTTGAACGAGAACATTCTCGGCTGGAGTTCTTCGTAGGAGAAACCGCAGATCGGGCAGGAGAGCTGGGATGAGAAGATTTTTTCGGTGGATTTCCGGTTGCCTTCGGCGTCTTCGGAGTCGAAGATGACGGTTACGAGTCCGTTTGAGTTTTTGAGCGCGTTTTCGATTGCCTCCACGAGACGCGAGCGTTCGTCACGCGGGTCGAGCCTGTCTATGACGATATCGATGTCGTGTTTGACGTAGCGCTGTAATGTGACCTCTTCGTCGGTTCTGACTATCTTTCCGTCGACACGCGCACGCATATAGCCCTGGCTGTTTAAGTCCCGCAAAACCTGCTGGTAGGTTCCTTTCTTCTGGCGGATTATGGGCGAAAGTATTGTTACCGTGACGTCCGCGGGTGGTGCTGCCGTTCCCGACGTTCCTGTCATTCCGGCATTTTCCGCCGTTCCCGCGTTCTTCTTTTTGCCGGCACCTTTCTTGGATTTGCCGTTCCTGCCCCCTTTTTCATCGGCGTCCTCTTCGCCGCCGTTTTCGGCGATATACGTTATTGTGTCGGCTATGCGCTCGGGGGACTGCGCCTCAATCGGCGTGCCGTGCGTCGGGCAGTGGGGTTTTCCGATTCTGGCGTAAAGAAGCCTCAGATAGTCGTAGATTTCGGTGACCGTGCCTACCGTGCTCCTCGGGTTCTTGGAGGTGGTCTTCTGTTCGATGGATATTGCCGGCGAAAGTCCGTCTATTGAGTCGACGTCGGGCTTGTTCATCTGCCCCAGAAACTGGCGTGCGTATGCCGAAAGGGACTCTACATATCGCCGCTGTCCTTCGGCATATATCGTATCGAAGGCGAGTGTCGATTTTCCCGAGCCGGAGACGCCCGTTATCACAATCAGCTTGTCTCTGGGCAGATCAAGGGATATATTCTGTAAATTGTGCTCCCTTGCACCGCGGATTTTTATTGTGTCCATATGCTGTAACAGAGATCGATTTGTAACTTCATATTAATGAGTGTAAGGCATGCGGCGCGAAAGTGATTTTTTGGTTTCGCATGATTATATTATATGCATCCCGAAAATGTGCGTCCCGAAAAATCCGGCGGCGTTACACGCTTGCACTTCGGAGAAGGTCTGCCCGCGGTCTGCGGGGATTCGCCGAGAGTCCTGATTCTGGGCAGTTTTCCGAGCGAAATGTCGCTTGCGAGGCAGGAGTATTACGGCAATCCGCAGAATAAGTTCTGGAGGATTATGGGCGCGGTTTTGGGAATCGGCGCCGACCTGCCCTATTGCCGCAGGGTTGAAGAGATAAAGCGCAGGCATATCGCACTCTGGGATGTAGCATCCGAATGCCGGCGCGAGGGGAGCAGCGATTCATCGATACGCGACGCCGTTAAGAACGACATCGGCGGTTTCTTGGACGCAAATCCGTCCGTGCGTGCAATCTTTCTCAACGGCAGCACGGGTGCGGGAAAGATGTTTTCGCGGTTTTTTAAGGATTTCGGGAGCGCTTACCCCGACATCGATGTCCTTGTAATGCCCTCGACAAGCCCCGCGAATGCGGCTGTGAGCCTTTCGGCAAAGATTGAGAGCTGGAGTGCCCTTCTCGGGTATCTTGAGTAACGGCATCGGGGTAACCGCATCACGGCAGGACGCGGGGACCGGGGGCTGTTCTTCGTCTGTTGCGTATAACGATAGATTATTAATGCCGTTGCACAGATTAATCATTAATTAAGAGGTGATGCCAATGGACAGCAACCTGATATTCTGGATAGATCTTATCAATTTCGTGATGGGGTGTATTTTATTCTGCTGCGTCCTCGGGGGCTTCTTCGGAATAACGGGTCTTCTGGATCCCGACAATGAGAATATACCAAAAAAAGTGCGAACGGCGCTCGGAATACTCATCTTCGGTTCCATGTCCGTATTCGGAAATCTGATTGGATTTTCCGATGATAACGTCCTCGTCAATTTCCGCGATATCGGTCCGATTGCCGGCGGTCTCTGGTTCGGTCCCGCCGTTGCGATGGGCGCGGCGCTGATGGGCGCAACCAGCAGGGTTTTCTTCGGCGGCGTTACCATGATTCCCTGCTCGATTGCGACGATTGTTGCGGGTATAGCCTCGGCTGTGATGTATAAGATGTTCAGGGATCAGCTGACCGTCCGCATCTCCGTGCTCATAGCCGCGGTTTTAGGCTTCATTCATCTGACCATAGTCTGTCTGATGACGCCCAACGGACTTTCGATTGCGCTGAGCTACCCGGCGGTCGGCTCGATTGTCCTTGTCGTCGTCGGAGTCGCGACCTTCTCGTCATCCTACAAGTATTTCGGCGTCAGGTTCAGGGAAGGTCCTTCGATGGGCAGAAATAAGGATAAGAAGCTGTCGCACCCGAAGGTCGGCATGAACAAGCCCGTTTACAATTTCCAGCTCAGAGAGCTTGAGAAGAAGAACCGCGCGGAAAGAGAAAAGAAAGGCAGCCTTTACAAATAATTTTTTCGTATCTCATTTCCATTTTTCATATCCCGTTTTTTAGGTATCATTTTTTAGGTTTCATATATCATTTCATGTTTTTTCATTCTCATATCTCATTTTAGGATATTTTGACGGATTCCGATTCCGGTTTTAAAAAAGTATTATTCCGATTGAATACAATTAATCTGTTATGAGTCACGCAAATGCCGAAAAAAAGTCGGATATGCCCGAACTTCTTGCACCCGCGGGTGACGGGGCGTCGCTTAGGACCGCGGCTGTGTGCGGTGCGGATGCGGTCTATTTCGGCACGAAATTCATGAATATGCGTGACACCGCCGGCAACTTCGAGCTGAGCGAGATTAAGAACGTGACGGACTTTCTGCATTCGCGGGGGATGAAGGGTTATCTGACGCTCAATACCATAGTCTACAACCGCGAACTGCCCAAAGTCCGCCGCATCCTTGAGACCGCGAAGTCCGCGGGGGTGGATGCGGTTATCTGCTGGGATGCGGCGGTGATAACGGCTGCGAAGGAGCTGGGGATTCCGATTCATCTCTCGACGCAGGCGAGCGTCTCGAACATTGCGGCGCTGAGGTTCTATGCGAATATGGGGGTTTCGCGGGTTGTCCTTGCCCGCGAGTGTTCGCTTGAGGATATCCGCGAAATTCACGCGGCTGCCGTCGCCGAAGGCATCGACTGCGAAATTGAGGTGTTTGTCCACGGCGCCATGTGCGTGAGCGAGTCGGGGCGGTGCTTCATGTCAACCGCGGTCTTTAAGAAGTCCGCAAACCGCGGTCAGTGCATTCAGCCCTGCCGCAGGCTGTATCGGATTACGGACGTCGAGGATGACGGCAATTCGTATCTTCTCGGCGAGGACTATGTTTTAAGCCCGAAGGATCTCTGCATGATTGAGCACCTCGATGAGCTGAAGGGCGCGGGCGTGAGCGCTTTCAAGATTGAGGGGCGCAGCAGGTCGGCGGATTACGTGAAGACCGTCGTTACGTGTTACAGAACGGCGATTGACGCGTTTGCGGACGGCAGCGCCACACCCGATATGCTGAGCGGTTTAAAGGCGCGGCTTGCCGATGCCTACAATCGCGGATTTTCGGAAGGCTTCTATTTCGGACCCGATGACGACTGGATAAGCCCGGGTCCGCAGCCGCGTGTGAAGAAGGTATTCTGCGGCGAAGTCGTGAACTTTTACAGTAAAATCGGCGTTGCCGAGTTTCTAATCCGCGCCGGCACCCTTAAGGTCGGCGACAGAATCCTCGTCTACGGCAAGAATACGCCCGCAGGTTACCACGATGTCGGCGAGATTCAGGTTGAGCATGAGTCCGTGGAGTCGGTCTCACGCGGGGAGAGATGCGGCATTAAGCTTCCTTTTACCGTAAGACCGAAGGATAAGCTGTTTATTGTCCGCGATAAAGAGCAGCAGTCCGGGTAGCCTGATTGTCCAATCGGGCGGATTTTTTAAAATCGGCAAAATACGGATATTTGCAAATAACGTATTTTTGGCAAATAACGGATGATTAACAAATAACTGATGATTAACAAATAACTGATGATTGATAAAAGAATAGCTGCTGAATCAGAATTTCGTTGAGAAAAAAAAGAATTTAGGCTTTGACAACCATGTCAATGTCTTCTTTCTTTATTGTCTTTCTGCCTGCGTGTGATGCAAGCTTGTTTGCTTCCGCAGAGATCTTTGCTACGTATGCCTCAGCTGCTGCAACAAGTGCTTCAGCTGCGTCGTTGCCGACTCTCTCTGCACCGCTCTTCTTTGCAATCCTTACGACTGCTGCAATAGGTAAATCACTTGACATTTTACTAAATACCTCATAGACAAGGTTGTTATTTACACATAAATAGTTATTGTCTGAAATACGCTTTCGGATTGAAAAATCGTCGAAAATTTATCGAATTGCGAGGACAAAGCATTTATTCACCATTGTGAATTGATACTTTGAGATAAATTACATCATCATTTTTGGCGTTCTGTCGATTTTGAACGGCGGTTTATTCATGACTGAATTGACGTGCCGCACCTGTCCTGTCATTAATTTTGGATATGAGCGCCGGTATGCACGGCAAATATAACGAATAATTACCCTCCGTTTTTCCTCAAAATCGGCATGTAGCAAAAAGGCGCGTAAAAGTAACAAAAAAGGTATCAAAACGGCATTATAAATATCAATGGATATCATGACGTGCGGCGGGTCAGGACGGCATCGGAAATACCGGATTTAATCTGTAATTAAATTGCAATTAAGCGCAATATAATCGGAATATACTCGGAATATACCCGGAATATAATCGTTATAATTGTTATAATCGTTATAATTGTTATAATCGTTATAATCGTTATAATCGTTATAATCGTAATTTAATCTCTCAAAAAG
>JAFZMT010000161.1 GCA_017553245.1 Methanomicrobium sp. | reverse complement strand
TCCAGAAATTCATCGACTTTTCGGGAACGCCCGCGGGCATAACCGTATCCGTATCGGGTTCGCCTGCGTTCAGCGCCGGAATGAGAGACGATATGGGTAATAACATGCGAACCTTAATTTCGCTTGCAATGGTGCTGATGGTTGTCGCGGTCATGCTCCTCTTCTCCCATGTCAGATACACTCTTCTCCCCGTATTCGTGGTCTTCTGCGGAATTATCCTGACTTTCGGATTCATGGGTGTGGCGGGAATAGGTATAAGTTCGATTGTAATTGCCGCATTCCCCGTACTGATAGGTATAGGTATAGATTATGCGATTCAGTTCCATTCGAGGATAGATGATGAGGCGCGGCATTATCCGCTGGATGTTGCCGTAAAGAGAACCATTGTCAATTACGGACCGGCGGTATTGCTTGCAATGATTGCGACTTCTCTGGGATTCATTGCGCTTACGCTTCTCGCTGCCGCTCCGTCTCTCGGGGATTTCGGAGTTATCTGTACCGTGGGCGTTGTCTGGTGTTATCTTGCCGCACTCTTATACGTGCCTACGTTTGCCATGATTATCAACTATAAGCCCAAACCGGCGAAGATAAAAAAAGACGGTTCCGAGAGCACCAATCTGATGGCTAAGTACGATAAGCTGCTCGGAGATACGGCGGCGGCGATAGCGAAGAGGGCGCTACCCGTCCTTCTTATTCTGGCTATGTTTGCGGTAATCGGTATACAGATAGATCAGTATATTGTCATAGATACCGATGAGGACTCCATGGTGCCGCCGGATATGCCAGCAAAGGTTTCGCTGGATAAAGTATCGAGCGTTGTCGGTTCCACCGATAAGATTAACATTTATATTAAGGCTGATTCCATACGCGATCCCGAGACTTTGAAATGGATTGACGATTTCGGGAAGTATACCCTGAATAAAAACACCAAGCTGCGCGATGTTGCGAGTCTGGCAACCGTAATCAGGGATTATAACGACGGCGTCCTGCCGACCACGATTCAGGAGATAAATGAGGTCTGGGAGAGGATTCCTGAGTCGACTCTTAAGAGATACACGAGCGGTCAGACCGAGACCATTATGGATTTCACAATGGATCCCATATCAATTCCGCAGATTCAATCTCTGATTAAGGATATGGAGAAGGATCTTGACTGGTTCGTCCAGCACCCCGGTATGAGTGCGGAGTTTACCGGCGGTATGAATATGTTCTCGGATATGATTGATAAGATCAGCGGTACAAAGAATCTGATGACGTATTTCGGTTTCCTGCTCATCTTTATCTATCTGCTGATGGTCTACAGGAACTTTTCGGCTGTAACCCCGCTGATTCCGATTATGATGATTGTGGGCTGGAACAGTCTTGTCATGTATGCTATCGGGCTGACCTACAGTCTTCTTACGGCAACTCTGGGAGCGATGACAATCGGGGTGGCGTCGGAGTATACGATACTGATCATGGAGAGGTATATGGAGGAGAAGGAGAACGGTCTGGATGTCATCTCCGCGATTCAGGTCGCCGTTCAGAAGATTGGTACCGCAATCACGGTATCGGGTCTTACGACGGTGTTCGGTTTCGCGGCTTTACTGCTTGCGACCTCTCCGATGATTCAGAACTTCGGCGCGATTACCGTGGTGACGGTCGTATTCTCGCTTCTGGGTGCAATCATTGTCATGCCTGCGGCTCTGGCGATATTTGAGAATCTTAAAGACTATCTCGACGCAAGAAAGAGCAGAAAGGATGCGGGAAAGATTAAGAGCGGGGTTTGAGTAATCCCGCGATCTCATATTATTATAAACATTATCCTCTTTTGAATAACTTTTACCGCTGCCATATGGCTGTCATATAAGCAGCGTCATATAAGCCGTCACATAAGAACACAGGCTGTCACGTAAGAATCACATTAGAAGCACGGTCAGCACGGGTATGGTCACTATGCTCAGAAGCGTTGTGATAAAGACGCCTTTTGACGCCAGCGTTGAGTCGGCATTGTATTCTTCGGCGAGGATGACCGAGTTTGCCGCCGCAGGCATTGCCGCAAGAAGAACGGGGACGGCAAAGATTACGGGGTCAGTCGTAAACGGGCTTATGACGAGCCAGACGACGACGGGGATAATAAGCAGGCGGAATGCCGAGAGGATATAGATGCGGTAATCGGAGAAGAGGTTTGAAACCGGCATTGTCGCAAGAAGCGAGCCGGTGACCACCATCGCAAGCGGCGTTGTCGTGGAACCCAGATAATTCATGACGTCGTAGACGGGGGAGGGGATGGAGATGCCCGTAAAGAAGAAGAGCATTCCGATGAGCGAGGCGATAATCCCCGGATTTACAAAGAGTCCGGGGTTGAAGTTCATGCGCATGTCCGGACGCAGCATTATGAGTCCGATTGTGAAGACGAGCAGGTTGAAGGGGAGCATGAAGAGCGTTGTGTAGAAGACGGCATCGGCGCCGAAGACCGCCTGAGTCACGGGTATGCCCATGAATCCGAGGTTTGAGAAGACGAGCATGAAGGAGAAGACGCCGCGTTCGGAGTATTTCGCCGGCAGAAACTGCGGGACGATGAGGGCAATGAGGATGGATATGGCAAAGAACGTCAGCGCAAGCGTGAGGGTTGTCCATGTCTTTTCTATTGTCTGCGGGTTAAGGGGTATCTGCATGGAGACGACGACAAGGCAGGGAAGGGCAATATTGACTAAGAAGGATGAGAGCGACTTTGAGCCGGCTCTGTCGAGATAATTTGTCTTTGAAGCCGCAAATCCGATTCCCATCAGGATAAAGAGGACGAGGATACTGTCGGCGACAAGTAAAAAATCCATGATTGCTAAATGATATGCTTTTTTCGGTGATAATTTTTGGGCAGGTCGGGGAAACCGCGGAAAACAAAAAAAGTGTTTTGTCCTGAATTGTTCTGAATATGTTGGTATTCAGTATTTTCTTCAGTGTTTTTCTCTTCAGTATCTTCTGAGGACGGCAATCGCCGAGCCGATAATGCCTGCGATGATCACAAGCTCAAATCCGAATCCGGACCTTGTCGGCATCGCCGAGGGTGTGGGAGCCGGTGTTTCGGGAGTGCCTCTCGGTTCGGGCGGAACGGGTGTCGCTTCGGTGACTGTCTGTGTCGGAGCCGCTGTTGCCGCCGCCGTCTGAGTCGCGGTCATGTGCTCGAGGATTGTGCTTCTCTGCGTGTCGTAGATTGTGAAGTCG
>JAFZMT010000160.1 GCA_017553245.1 Methanomicrobium sp. | reverse complement strand
GGTTCAAATAACTCCGCAAAATACAGAAAGTACATTCCTTATTGGGACTGAGAGTCATGAATCCTATACCCCGAACATCACATTTTGCAGTCTGCGATTACATGACGATTACATAAAATATAGTAGATATTTTGTTTATTTTTAAGATCAGCCTGTTTTAATGGGTTGTTTTTTGAGGCATCTTTTGTGTGACGCATAAACTTTAAATAGTGCACGACATGATGATCTGAACCAAAAATGAATAATCACCCCCTTACCCCAAGCACTCTCACCAGCTCCCCCACACTGCCGACAACCTCCCCCGACTCCTCAAGCATGAGATTTACCGCTTCGCTCCTGCCGACACGTCTGAAGTCGGTTCTGAGCAGAATAACCCGTTTTTTCACGGCATAGGCGTAGCCGATTTCCCATGCCGTTCCCGAATCCGCATCGGCGCCGTCGACGACAGCGACGACTATATCGCATTCGTCAAGAGCCTTGAGGTTATACTCAAAAATCCGCCCCGTCTCGGCCTCATCCCGCGTCGATGAGTCATCCCCGACCTCCTGCGGCAGATGTACTGCATACTTCTTCTCCCGCAGAATGCCGGCAATCTTCGCATTAAATTCACGCTCCGCCTCCGAAAAGAGCGGCGCCGCAAGATAAATCTTATACATCGAAAACTCACTTACATCATAGGCGGGAATATCCGAAAAACGTTTCAGAAATGCGCCGCGACCGCGTTCCTTCACATCCGAGACATAGGTCGTGTTAACGCCGCAGGACGGGGATGAGTCCACACCTATGATGCATGCCGGCATCTCACCGCGGCGGGCAAACTCAGCCCGCAGATCCTTCTCAATGCCGTCGAGAATCTCTGAAAACTCCTTCGTATTGAGCCTTTCGAGGAATGAGCCGGGCAGTCTGTCCGCACCCAGATATATCGTCTCGGGGCAGGGAAGAAAGAGGGTTTCTATGCCGCAATCGCGGCAGCGCTCAAGGCACCTCTCAAACATCGCGATGTCGGAGGGCTTTGTTATCCCTTTTGCCCGCAGATTCGGGTTTTTCACGCAGGCCGCAATCAGAACATACATTTCTGTCAATGAGTTTTGACAGATGAACTTATAGGATTTTAGTTTTAACAATAATATGATGATGCCCCTCTTGGCGTGGCGCGACAATTCCTGTGACCCCCGCATCTGCTCGGTAAAGAAACTGGAAAGGTTTCGGATGATAAAAGTCCATTCACGGATAAGCGCGATTCCGAAAAACTCGCTTATTCTTGACCCTACCGCAGGTCAGGCACTCTCACCCGCCGACCGAATTGCCCCCTCTCTGACGGCGCTGGACTGCTCGTGGGAGGCGCTGGATACGGGAATTGTCGAGGGCTATCCGCGGAGGCGGGCGCTGCCTTTCCTCGTCGCCGCAAATCCGGGTCATTTCGGGCGTGCCTTCATGCTGAACTCGGTTGAGGCTCTGGCCGCCGCATTATATATCATGGGGGAGAAGGGGCAGGCGCATGACATACTCTCAAAGTTCAACTGGGGTCTGAGGTTTCTGGAAGTGAACGAAAACCCGCTCAACGAGTATGCAAACGCCAGGGATTCGGCTGAGATCGTAAAGATTCAGTCCACTTATTACTGAATGGAATTTTACGGATTTAATATTACATAACGGGGAGATACAAAAATGACTGAGAATAAAAGCGATATACCCGATATTTCCGATATACCCGACTACGCCGGAATCTGGCGAAAGCGGATGGAAGAGGTCTTCGAAAGCGACGAGAAGCACGGCAATCGCGTTAAATGGGACTCCGTCGAGCACGCAAGGTCATACTGGGAGAGGACTAAGAAAGACCGTTGCCGCCCCTTAGACCAGCTTGAATCGATTAATCTTCAAAAGACCGAGCGGTTTCTGGACATAGGCTCGGGTCCCGGAACTCTGGGGATTCCCGCCGCGAAACTCGCCCGCGACGTTGTCTGTGTCGAGCCGTCG
>JAFZMT010000016.1 GCA_017553245.1 Methanomicrobium sp. | reverse complement strand
GAAGACCTTGACCGTCTCATTGCCGCCTGTAAACGTCACGTTCTTTGCGGCAAGCTCACCTGTCAGAGACTGCGTGTCAGCCGTGCTCACCTCGGAGCCGGGACTTGTCATCCCCAGAAGCGGATTTCTCACATCGTAGCCCTGCGGCAGATAGAGCGTTATATTGTAAAGAGAGTTGAATATGAACTGAAAATCCTTGTTTTTAAGCGCGGCATCGTATTCTATCGTATAGTTGCCCTTCTCAAAGGATATAGAGCGACCGAAAGCATCGGTTTTGAACTCAGCCGCGGTCCGGTTATCGGTATACCTCAGCGTCGTATTGGTCACGCTTCGCGGGACTTCCTCGCCCAGAATGCCGGGCTCGACAAAAGCGTATCGCTCGGCATTGATTATCTCAATCTCGGCATGGAAAGCTTCCGCGCCGTCATACACGAAGAATGTCGCGTTTAAAGGCACAGCTGCCGATGCGGGTATGACCGCCAAAAAAAGGATTGCCGCTGATATAAAAATCAGCGCAGCACGGCTCGAAGAGCGTCTATTGTCGCGTCTATCTCCGTCGGAGGTGCACATTGCTTAATAACTGTCTCGGGATCTTTTAACAGGTGTCCCGTAACCACACATACAATCTTCTCATCGGCGTCAAGCAGACCCTGCTCCGCCATCTTCCTGATACCCGCGACCGATGCCGCGGATGCAGGCTCAACTCCGATACCCTCTTTCCTTGCGAGATCGCGCTGCATTGCAAGGATTTCTTCATCGGTGACGCTCAATGCATGACCGTTTGTCTTTCTGATTGCCGTAAGTGCCTTCTCGGCGTTTACCGGCGCACCGATTCTGATAGCGGTGGCAACCGTCTCGGGGTTAAGTTCGGGGACAAGAACGTCGAGGTTGTTTTTGATTGCGGAGACGACCGGCGCCGCACCCTCAGCCTGAACCGCGGTCATCTTCGGCATCGAATCCGTCCAGCCGAGTTCCTTGAACTCAAGAAGTCCCTTGTAGACCGCCGATATGTTGCCCGCATTGCCGACGGGGAGCACGAATCTGTCGGGGACGCATCCCAGCTGATCGACTGCCTCATATCCGATAGTCTTCTGACCTTCGAGGCGGTAGGGGTTGACCGAGTTTAAGAGGTAAATGCCGTCGGTAACGCAGAGCTCGTGCACCATCTCAAGAGCCTTGTCGAAGTTGCCGCGGATTGCGATGACCCTGGCGCCGTGCATGAGTGCCTGTGCAACCTTTCCGAGCGCAACTTTGCCGGCAGGCAGGAGAACTACGGCAGGAATGCCTGCTTTAGCCGCATATACCGAGAGACTTGCCGAGGTGTTTCCGGTGCTTGCGCAGGCAACCGTCTTTTTGCCGAGCTGCAGAGCCATAGAGACGCCGACCGTCATACCTCGGTCCTTGAAGGATCCCGACGGGTTCATTCCCTCATGCTTTGCGTAGAGGTGCTTGAGTCCCAGCTCTTCGCCGAGTGCCTTTAAGTGATAGAGCGGTGTGCCGCCTTCCTGAAGTGAGATCGGTTCACGTGTGACCGGAAGAAGCTCTTTGTATTTCCAGAGACGTAAGGGTCTCTTGTCCATCTCTTTCTTGTCGATACCGATTGAGTCCAGGTCGTATTTTACCGTAAGAAGGTGGTCGCACTTCTTACATCTGTAGATAATCTCGTCCTGGCTGTATTCTGCGCCGCAATGCACACAGACTAAACGAAACATGATAACAGAATGTGTTTTCTTATAAATTATAGATATGGATAAGTCGGATACGGATTAGTAAGGATGCGCCTGCTATCCCCTGTGAGTGCCCGAGATGTAAAATGCCGTTATCCACGCGGCGCCAAGGTACAGAAGCGGCATTATTGCGGGAAGTATCATTTCGGGTGTCGCAACCGCCCCGTTAACCCCGGCAACCCCGTTAATCCTATACGCGTTGCCGAAGGTGAGCGAGATAATTGCCGCGATTCCGAGTACTACAACAATCAGCCGGTTCTTTCTGCTGCTTGGAGTTAATGTGCCCGAGAGTTTTACGTTGCCGAACGGAAACAGCCAGTATACGCCTTCATGTGTGCATGAATCTTCAATAAGGTGCATGATTGCGCCGAAGAGTAAGCCTGCGCAGAATATCAGAAGGTATGAGTCAATCGCGGCTGTGACATCGGCGGCAAGGAACAACGCGAGAAGCAGGTCGGAGATAAGCCGCAGGTATATAGTAAGGATAGCGGCGGCAACTGCCGTTCCGAAGAGCGAGTGGAGCAGTCCGCGGTGTTTGGGTTTTATGCGTCCGAGCGAGACAATGAACACAAGCGCGGATATCGGATAGTATATGAGATAGCGGATGAGATACCCGAAGAATGGGAGTATTATGACGGTATGACGTCTTGCGGTTCTTACCGTGCCTTTGCCGCCCGCAAGACCGTGCATTATCGCCGAATCCGCCGCATCGGCATCGGGTGCGAGTGAGCCTACGAAGACGCCGATTGTGAAGACAATCAGTTCCGCGGGCGACAGCCTATCGGTTGCAAGAATCAGCGGGAGAAAAACTGCGAGCGAGAGGAGTGTGTAAAATACGTGCTGTTCACCCTTCATCCCGCATCATCCCGCTCATTCTTTTACGATAGCTT
>JAFZMT010000159.1 GCA_017553245.1 Methanomicrobium sp. | reverse complement strand
GAGGGTTCAAAGCCGAACTGGGGCAAGATTAAGGATATCAAGAAGGCTGCGGGCGGAAAACTCATTGTCGCAACCGCGGGCGGTATCAGGCAGAATGTCGTTAAGACCGCTCTTGAGTCCGGTGCGGACATCATTGTCGTCGGACGCGCAATCACGGCAAGCAAGAATATCCAGAATGCGGCTGAGCAGTTCCTCGATGAGATGAACAAGGAAGAGATCGATCAGTTCAGAGTAATGACCGATTTCTGAAATTAAAAATCAAAAATAATTATTTTTAAAATCTGTTTTTACGGTTTTGCTTTTTTGAGCAATTTTCAGTCAGTTTACGTATTTGGTGTGATTTCGGTTTCGGTTTGCGGTTTCAACCTATCTGTTTCAATCCGTCTGTTTCAGTTTTCAATACCGCAGGTTTCGTCAGTTTCCGACCGTAATCTCTTCGCCCGGGTTTAAGACGGCGACCTTCATGTCGGTTACTCTCTCGATTGCGGCTTTGAAAGCCCCTACATCCTGATTGAGGACGGGGAAGGTGTTGTAATGCATGGGTATTACAAGGGGAGCGCCGACGAACTCCGCCGCCATCATCGCCTCGGTCGGTCCCATGGTGTATTTATCGCCGATTGGAAGGATAGCGACATCGGGATGATATAGGTCGTGTATGAGTTTCATGTCCGAGAATATTCCCGTATCGCCGGCATGATACACGCTTACGCCGTCCATCCTGATTACGAAGCCCGCCGCGGTTCCCGCGTAGATGAGCGGCATCTCAAGTTCGATTGCCTCGTCATCCTCGATTGATGAGGAGTGAAGTGCGGGAACCATGGTGAATCTTACACCTTCGGTCTCGACAGAGCCGCCGAGGTTCATGGGGATTGTATCCACGCCCTTCATGCGCAGGTAATGCGAGAGTTCGTTATGACAGACCGTCGTCTTTCCGAGTTTTATCGTCTCGCCGAGATGATCGGCGTGTGCGTGGGTTACCGCAACGATATCAGCCTTATCCGCGCATCCGAAATTGCCGAAGGGCATAAAAGGGTCAATAAGTATCTTCTTTGAGCCTTCGAGCATGAAACATGCATGTCCGAGCCATTTAATCTTCATGCTGAATACTTTACAAAGAATATGTGATATACATTTTGCATAAAAGTCCGCTTACAAAAGTCAACTTGCCGCTTACGTATGCCGCAGATAACTTTTGTTTTCGTCGAAGAAGATTATGCTGCTGCCCTTAATCTCTTTTGAGGGGTTAATGACGACAATCTCCGGTCTTGCGTGGTATCTCATCTCAATGCCCGACATTCCCGCGCCGCCGAGACCGCGTGTGATGTAATGCGGCGTCTTTCCGTTACTGCCGTCCTCGACAAAGCCGCTTATCTGAAGAATTTTAGCGGCATTGAGCAGATAGAGAAGCGGCACGGCGAACTGACCGCCGTGAGTGTGCCCCGAAAGCACAAGGTCTGCGTCCCAGTCGGCGGAGCACTCGAATTCGTGCACCATGTATACGGTGAAGCAGTCATCGGTATAGGGGGAGATTTCGACCGATTTCGGGTCGGAAAGCCCTGCCCAGCCGTCGTCAAGACCGACGATTCTCATGTGAATGCCACCGACATCCAACTCGGCTTTCTCATTCCTCAGAACCGTAATCCCCGCATCTTCGAGGACGCTCTTTAATTCATCGGCAAGAGTGCGGTTTGTGACATCGTCCCGTATCATGCCGATATCGTATCCTTCGACCGAGGTATTTGCAAGAGTTGCGATTTTAAGCATTTTACTTGGTCCCGCGAGACCGCCGGCACCCGCCTGATAGTCGTGGTTGCCGAAGATTGTGTAAATGTGCGGCGCTTTCAGGTTATGCCAGACCTTCTGAAGCGAGAGGTCTTCATAGTATGTCGATACGAAGTCGCCGCCGATGAGGATTACCTCGGGGTTTAGACTGTTGATGTATTCTATTGATTTGTTGATATAATCGAGATTATAGTCTTTTAAGTGCGGATCGGAGAAGTATACGATGTCGTTTGGGGCTCCGCTCATGTAAATCGAGGTTACCGCCGGACGCATCGCCTCGTCAGCCATGCAGATGAGAAGCAGGACGACAATTACGACCGCGAGGGCGCAGACTGCGGGTCTGTCCTTTAAAAACGGCTTCTCCGCTGGATCTTTCTCCGACATATGCTGATACGTTGTAATGCCGCAGAATTAAATCTGCTGATACGGTCTTAAAAGATCAATAATTGTTGTGCCGTAATCAAAAAATGAAATACACGAAAATGCGGAATGAACAGACGAAAAATACACGATAATGACTCAAAAACGCAGAATGCCGAAATGCACGGAAAAATGCGCAAAAGGAGTAAAAAATGGCGGATCTTATGTGAGATCCGCAAGTTCGGCTTCGGTGGTGTCAATTGCCTCCGAGAGACCGTCGTTTGCAAGCGTGCCCGTCATGGACTCGGTTAAATCGCGGTCTTCCATGACGTCCCTGATGCGCTCAAGATACGGGTTGAGTGTCTCATCCTCTTCCTGCTCGATTACGTGACGGTATTCACGAAGCGTCGAGGGGCTGATTCCGAGTTCCTCACTGACCTCTTTCATTGTTTTGCCTGATTCGAGAAGACCTTCCATCGTTCCTCTCTCGAAAGGCATCTTGAAGTCCAGATCGCGGAAGAGCTTTAAGCGCACTCTTGCCCTTGCCACGGTCTTGGAGAGCTTTTCGTCTCCGAGTTCACGTGCAATCTCGGTGTCGTTCTTGCCGTCGTAGTAACCGCAGACGAGGCATGCGAGATCGCGCGGCTTTAATTTGGTCTTGAAATGTCCCTGATCAAGAATTTCACGCATAATTAAGGAAACCTCGCGCTCGATGGCGTCCTTATCCCGCAGGGTTCCGTGAATCTTCTTCATCGGTTCTACAATCTCTGTTTTGCCTGAAATATCACTAAAGAGGTTTAATAATTCCTTCTTGCGATCAGAAGAATTTGTCTTCTTTTTCTTCCTAACTGCTGCCATGATATTCACTCCGATTTGCCTTTACTACTACGTAAATGAATATATACTTTCCTATTTATGAATCCCGAAAATCACGTTTTTTTGAGGTTTCGTAAAAAAAGGCGTAACATTATACAGTTTAGGGCGATCTTTTCCGATTCATATACAAAGATATTTATATTATTGAATCCTATAGTCAAGACTTCTTTTTTGTCTGACAGTTGTCATGCACATAATGGTTTTGCATGTCCGGGGGTTTGCATATCGGGCGGGTTTTGTATATCCGCGTGATGTGCCAAAAAAGGTAATGAAATTATATTCGGATTATTCGGTAAGCGATTTTCCGAGTTTCTCGGCTTCTTTGAGTTTATCGCCGCACTTTAGGACGGCATCCTTCTCCAGCAGGTTTCTTTCATATATGAGACCTTTGCTCTCCCATCCGAAGAATCCGCCGATTGCCGAGATATAAGCGCCAATCTTTTCCATATCCTCCGCAGGTCCCGTTCCGCAGGTGACAGCCACCGCAATCTTCTTTCCGCCCGACAATCTCGGTGAGAAATCGGGGTTGAGCATGGCATAGAGTCTGTCGATGAAGGTGTATGCCGGTGCGTTCATGCGTCCGAAATAGACGGGCATGCCGAATACGACGGCATCGGCGTCATTGACCTTCTTATAGAGGTCTGCCATGTCATCTTTAATGGAACAGGTATCTTTACCCGGAGATTTACAAAATCCGCATCCTTTACAGTTTTTGACATCAAGGTCGCAGAATCTGATGAGTTCGGTCTCAGCGCCGGCATCCTTTGCGCCCTTTAAAATGTGCTCGACAAGAGCCTGACTGTTTC
>JAFZMT010000158.1 GCA_017553245.1 Methanomicrobium sp. | reverse complement strand
GGATTTAATGCTTCTTATCGGAATTAAGCCCGAGAAGTCGGAGAAACCCGCCGAAACTGAAGTCGCCGAGGATAACGCCGATGACAATGCCGCTAATGCCGCCGGCAAAAAATCAAAGAAAGCGGCAAAGAAGGCAAAGCCGGTCGCAAAGAAAGAGCACGCCAATACATTAGCCGCAGGTGTATTTATCTTTGCAATTCTCCTTTCGATTCCGTTCGTATATTACTCGGGAACGCAGGACGTTGCCTTGGGAATTGCGATGAAAAACGGCGGCATGACTCCGGACTGGGAAGAAGCCCTCAGTTGGATGGGTGAGAATACGCCCGATACGGGTATAGATTACTACGGAATCTACACACGCAACTCGTATGAGAATCCCGAAGAGGCATACGGCGTCATGACATGGTGGGATTACGGTCACTGGATAACCTTCATCTCCAAGCGTGCTCCCAATTCCAACCCGTTCCAGGAGGGTGTCGCAGGTCCCAACGGGGCTGCGGCATACTTCGTCCAGCAGGATGAAGCGGCATCAAACGCCATACTTGACAACCTGGATACACGCTATGTCATAACGGATGCCGAGATGGACACTGCCAAGTTCTGGGCAATGTGCACATGGTATAATTCAAGCGCAGGTACGGGACCCTATCAGCAGACATTTGCGATGGTAAACCCCGATAACAGTATCAGCACGGGAAACCTCTACACCGAGAAGTATTACAACACTATGATCTCTAGGCTGCACAACCTTGACGGCTCCATGGTTGACCCGTCCGCGGTTTACTATGTGGAATACGTTGACGGCAGTCTCTACTCAATCCCGATTCCGATTGTTACCAACGCTCAGGAGATGAACTATACCGAGGCAAAAGCTGCCGCCGATGCATACAACGCCAACGCAAGGGCAGGAACCGGCGCCGGAGTATACAGTCTTTCACTGACCGATCCTTCGGGTGAGGTTCCCGCACTCGAGCATTACAGGCTTATCCATGAATCACCCTCATCGCCGTTTAGCAACGCCAGAAACGTAAAATACGTCAAGGTCTTTGAATATGTCAAGGGTGCTAAGATAAAGGGCGACGGCATTATCGATATAGATCTCGAGAGCGATCAGGGTCGTAAATTTACATATTCGCAGCGCAGCACGGACGGTTACTTCACGGTTCCGTATTCCACGACAGGAGACAACTACGGAACCAAGGTTCTGAGTGACTACAGAATCCGCGGCACGACACAGACATTCAAGGTAAGCGAGGATGCCGTGATGAACGGTCTCAGCGTTAACTGAGAAAGCGCTGGACAAAGACTCCAAATATTATTTTTTAAAAATCAACAATTTTTCTTAAAAAATTAACCTATATCTAAAAATATTATTTTCAGGTTATTTTGAGATATATTCAGTAATTTTCAGGTTATTCTGATATTCTCATTCTGAGATTCGGGCGTTATTGGTTTGTCTTCTTTATTCTTGACGGATCAACGCAGGATATCTCAAATCCGGGGATTACCACGCGCACCGCAGGCATAACCTTGGTGATATCGGCGGCGAAAACATACTCGGCGCTGTCTCGAATTGATGAGAGAATGATTCCGATGTCGCGGTTCACGTAATCCGTGCCGAGGTCGGGCATATCCGAGATGCGGCATGTGTCCGCTTCGGCATTCGCCGATCCGAACCAGATTGAGTTGATTCTTTTCAGTCTGTCATAGCCCGCTCTTTCAAGAAGTGACTTCTGATCGGCGTTCTTCTCGGCATACTCACCGTTTAAGCGTGAGGCGCGCCTCTGTGCCACCTCGATAAGCGCCTGAACTGCGGCACTGACCGGCGAGAGATCATATGCCGAGCCCGTGACGAGCATTGCGGGATCGCGGGTCGTGTAATCGTCGCAG
>JAFZMT010000157.1 GCA_017553245.1 Methanomicrobium sp. | reverse complement strand
CCGTTTGCCAGCGAAATTACGAAATCTCCGACCTGATCCGGCGATTCCATCGATGCCACGACACCCGTGCTGCGGACTACGAAGTCGAGGTCGTCCTTGATTGAGAGGTCGGCATCGCGGTGGCACTTGATGAGCGTGTCCCTCACAAGTTCGGTGACGGATTCGCGTGTAATCGGAACGCCGACGAGAGTTTCGCCGAATATCGTCTCCCCGGGCTTGGGCGGGCGGACATCGCGGCTCATGGACACGGTCTTGTTGATGACATAGGTTCTGCCGGTCTCAAGGCTCGTTCCAGTAAGGATGCACTTCGTCGTCGTGTTTCCCATCTCGACGGACGCGACTATGAAATACGGCTTTGATTTATATTCGGGAACCCGCATTCCCGCACCCTGTCCTATCGACGGCGGCGGCGGACTTTCGACGATATTGGGTGATTTTTTCATAAAACTGAAGAATCCCATAATAATAATCCATACGTTTACAGATGTTTAATAGTTTCTTTTTATACCATACTCCTAATCCAAAGACGGTTTAAGACAAAAAAGGTTTCAATCGGCATTATGCCGGGTGCTTCGGGATGATGCATGACGTTGCGGGGTGCCTTCGGATTTGCACAAACTCTTTCCTCTCGAAAGTTCAATCAGATATTACGGTGAAAATATGAAACTTACAGCCGACATGATAGAGACCTACAGGAAGAACATGGAGATACTCCATGCCGTTCCTCTTGCGACCGCGGATAAGAACGGACTTCCCAACGTTGCCCCGATGGGCGCCGTCTGGCTCGAAAACGACGAGACCTTCTGGATCTGCGACAACTTCATGAAGAAGACGCTTGCCAACCTTAATGAAAATCCGCAGGCGGCACTCTATTTCTGGAATCCCGAGTCAAAGAGATGCCTTCAGGTCAAGTGCAAAGCCGAGGTCAAGACAAGCGGCGACGACTATAAGACGGCTCATGACAGAATGAAAGCCAAGGGCGCCAACTACCCCGCAAAAGGTCTCATTGTTCTTCACATCATTGATGTCTATGAGTGCACCCCCGGACCCAAAGCAGGTCAGAAAGCGGAATAAACGGGATAATAGAAATCCCTCTTTTTTACATCCGAATCGGCGGATAACATATTGACAATTAATTGACAATTACAAATTCGCACTTAAAAAAATAAAATTGTATTGAAAAATCAGTTCTTCTTATTCTTATTCTCAAGCAGGCTCTTCATTCTCGCCTGGAAACCGAAGTATGCCGAGTATCCCACGGCATCGTTCTGATCGATTGTGTGGCTCTCGAATGAGACAAGGTCATCGGAATAGAGAGCATTGGGCGAACGGCGTCCTGCGACGGTAGCGCTTCCCTTGAAGAGAACAAGGTCGACCTCACCGTTTACTCTCTCCTGCGTCTTGTCGATGAATGCACACAATGCCGCGTAGAGAGGCTCGTCGATAAGACCCATGTATCCGAGTTCGGACCACTTGTCATCGACGATGTGCTTGAAAGAAAGCTCCTGACGTGAAAGAACAAGCCTTTCGAGGTCGCGGTGTGCCGCAAGAAGAATGGTAGCCGCAGGGTGCTCGTAGTTCTCGCGTGCCTTAAGACCGAGGATTCTGTCCTCAATCATATCGTTTCTGCCGACGCCGTTTCTGCCGCCGATCCTGTTCAGCTCCATGATGAGGTCAAAGCCCTTCATCTTTTTGCCGTTGATCGAGACGGGGACACCCTTCTCAAAGCCCAGCGTAATCTCCTCGGGCGTGTCGGGTGCGTCCTGCTTTGAGACCGTCCAGCCGTAGATATCGTTGTCGGGGTGAACCGACGGGTCTTCCAGAACGCCGCCCTCGATACTTCTGCTCCAGCAGTTTTCGTCGACGGAATACGGCTTTGCCTTGACAACCGGCACGGGAACGTTGTGCTTTGCGGCATAATCCATCTCCCACTCGCGGGTGAGGTTCATCTCACGCATGGGTGCGATAATCTTTAATCCCGCCTTTCTGAAGACGAAATCGAAACGGAGCTGGTCGTTACCCTTACCCGTGCATCCGTGTGCGACGGTATCCGCGCCTTCCTTCTTCGCAATCTTTACGATTTCTTCGGCAATAAGCGGGCGTGCAAGCGCCGTTCCCATCGGGTAGCCCTCGTAGGAGCCGTTCGCCTTTATCGACGCAAACAGCTGTTCCTCGACGAATTTGTCTCTGATATCGATTGTGTAGTGTTTGTCGGCGATTTTGTTGCCTTTGTCCGTTGCCATCTTCATGTCTTCGGGCGGCTGACCGACATCGACTGCGACGGTAATTACCTGATCATAGCCGTAATGCTCTTTTAACAGCGGCACACAGATGGATGTGTCGAGACCGCCGGAGAATGCAAGAACTACTTTTCCTTTTCCCATATTATTACTCCGATAAAATCTGTTTCATAACGATTTGTCTGTAATTGTTCTATTAAGTTACCTTATATTCCGATAAAGATTTGCAAAACTGCCTGCCCGCAGCCTTTCAAAGAGCATGACGATGCAGCATGGCGATGCGGACGGGATAACGGCAAAAACAATCAAAACAGTCAAAACAATCAAAACAATAAAAAAACGCTTCAAAATGAAATTAAGGGTAAATCGGTTGATTTACCTTTGGTTCAGTCGCGTGCTCTCTGTGAGAGCTTCTTGGGAATCAGTTCATCATAGATGACATAGGTTCCGATGTTGCCCTGATAGAGAACGGTGACCTTGATTCTGTCCTGATCGAACTTGTGACCGTTGAACTGAACGGAGTTTCCGACATTGGACGGATCGAGAGTCTTTGTCACGTGAGTGCCGTCAGCGAGGTATGCATCGACGGTAATCGTGTTGACGAAGTTCTGACCCTTGCCGCCTCTGAAGGTGACATCGATGTTGCCGTAGACGTCGTCTTTGTTGGCGTCAACCGCTACCTCATACTTGGGGTCGGGCTGCGAGGTCGGTCCCGGGATTAAGTCCGAGGATGATGTCGGTTCCGCGAAAGGTGTGGGGGATGAGCCGCCCGCCTGTGTCGGAGCCGCTGTTGCTGCGCTGCCTGCGTTGCCGCCGCCGTTACCTGATGTGCCTGTACATCCCGCAAAGCAGATCACTGCCGCAAAGACTAACAGAAGTGATAAAATAACTGACTTTTTCATGTTAATGAGTTGTTGTTTATAGATATTTATCACTATCTTATTTGTCCGAAAAAAGAGGTTTATTTAATTAAATGAATTTTGTCCGATCAGAACTTCGGTTTTGTCTTCAGAGCCTCGACGAGGAGTTTAACGCCGTCTTCGAGGTCTTTCATATCGATTACTTCAACGGGTGAGTGGATGTATCTGGACGCAATCGAGAAGGGAATGCTCGGAATACCCGCGTTTACGAGGTTAATTATCGATGCATCCGTGTTTCCGCCGTCGCCGACCTCAAGCTGATACGGAATCTTGTTCTTGTCGCCCGCCTTTCTGAGCCAGTTCGTGAGTTTCGTATCCGCAATCAGACCGCGACCCGCGGCGCTGACAAGCACAAGAACGGGTCCCTTGCCCATCTCGACGGAGGCATCCTTCTTCGTGATTCCCGGGTGGTCTCCGGGGATTGTGACATCGGTCGCTATCGCACAGTCGGGGTTAATCGCAAAAGCGCTGACCTTTGCGCCCTTAAGTCCCGTCTCTTCCTGAACCGTGAAAACTCCGTAGATTGTGTGCGGTGATTTAACCTTCTTTAAGACCTCAATCTGGAGTGCGACGCCGACGCGGTTGTCGAGCGCCTTTCCCGTGACCTTGCCGTTTGCGAGGTCTTTGAGTTCGCGGTCGACCGTAATCGGGGTGCCTATCTCGATACCGAGTTTTTCCACATCCGCGGCGTCCTTGGCGCCGATATCGATGAAGAATTCCTCGATCTTAAGCTCCTTCTTGCGGTCTTCGGGGGACATCACATGCGGCGGCTTTGCGCCGATAACGCCGACAACGTCGCCCTTGGTGCCGTGCAGAATGACTCTCTGGGTGTATGCCGTCGGAGCATACCAGCCGCCGATGGGCACAAACTTGATGAAGCCTTTCTCATCTATGTACTGCACCATGAAACCGATCTCATCCATGTGAGATGCGAGCATGAATTTGAAATTGTCGCCTTTCTTGACGGTTATAAGGTTGCCGAGTTTGTCCTCGTACATCTCGTCGACGTAGCCTTTAAGCTCCTTTTTGATAATGTCGCGGATGTTGCCCTCCGCACTTGTAAGACCGTGCGCATTTGAGAGTTTTTCAAGTAATTCTCTTGTCATTGTGTCACTTTCCGTATTACCGTATTTTTGATTTACTTTGATTGCCGTAACTGTATTATTCATTAATCCTTAATGGTCTTTTGTTAGTGCAATTGTCGGATTAATAAAATCTGAAAAATTGTATGGGGTGTGTATGGGGTGTGTATGGGGATGGAATGGGGATTGTATGGGGTTCAGACCGCCGTTGCGATACGCCGCAGCGCCTCCGCAATGTTCTCACGTGATGCCGCGTAGCTGAACCTCGCGTAATCCTTTGCGTTTTCGCCGAAAGCGTCGCCCGGGATGGCAACGACGCCTGCCGCCAATATCTTTTCGAACTGCTTTCTGTCCATCGGCACCAGCATGTAGAAGGCACCCTCGGGCTTGGGGAAGTCAAAGCCGAGTTCCTTAAGTCCGTTATAGAGGAGGTCGCGCCTCACGGCGTATTCGCGCCGCATCTCATCAACGCAGGCGATACTGCCGTTATACGCCGCAATCGCCGCATACTGGGAGACCGAGGAGGCGCAGGTCTGGCAGTACTGGTGAATCTTGACCGCCTGCTCAATGAAATCCTTCGGACCCGCGACATAACCCAGCCTCCAGCCCGTCATCGAGAAGGTTTTGCTCGCGGCATTGACCGTCACGACATTGTCACCGTAGCAGCCCGCGGAATAGTGCTTCTTTTCGTAGACAAAGTGCTCGTAGACCTCGTCGGAGATAACGACGGCGCCCTTGTCCTCGGCATACTGAACGATTGCCTTTATCGACTCCTCGCTCTCGACGGCGCCGGTCGGGTTGCCCGGGGAATTGAGTATCAGAACCGCGGCATTGTCCAGCGCCTCCTTGCATCTCTCGACATCGATGTGGAATTTATCGTCCAGCGGGATTCCCTTCGGCGTTCCGCCGGCAATCACCGTGCATTCCTTGTAGGAGACAAAACCCGGGTCCTGATAGAGCACGGTGTCGCCCTTGCCGACAAGGGACTCGACCGCGATGTGCAAAGCCTCGCCTGCGCCGGCTGTGACAATAATATTGTCCGCCGCATACGAAAGCCCGTTTTCGCGTTTGAATTTGCCGGCGATTGCCTCACGCAGCTCGGGAACGCCGTAATTGTTCGTGTAGCCCGTGAGGTTCTTTTCGATTGCCTCAATGCCGGCACGTTTGATATGCTCGGGAGTCGGAAAATCCGGCTGACCTATTCCGAGATTTACGGCATCGGGACCCGCGTTCTGAAAGAACTTCCTTATGCCCGACATCTCGACGGTTCGGGCACGCTCAGAAAATTTCATTGGTTTCATCGGTTTGTCACGAAGTTTTTGAGTTTCACTCGATATTTGCATGCCTTCCCTTTAGGTCGCTCTCCTGACACTCTATTTTCTCCATGATTGCGGAGATAATCGAGTCGCTGAAGACCATGGATGCCGTCTCGAAAAGTGTTCCCAGCGGCGCAAACGACTTGTGCTCGCCCATCATCTGGCGGACTTCATACTCGTCGGACTCGTTCTTTACCCTGTCGCGGTGGCTCTCGATTACGACAACGCAGTCGGCAATTTTACCGATTCTTGACTCCGCCTTTGAGGTAACAAGGCAGATTCTGCCGCCTATGCTCTTTGCCGTTTCGCAAAGCTCCGCAATCGTCTTTGTCTCTCCCGAACCCGAGAAAGCGACAACGATATCGCCGCTGCTCCTCATCGCGGGCGTGATGGTCTCGCCGATGACGTATGACTTCAGACCCAGATGCATGAGCCTCATGGCAAACGCCTTGGCAACAAGCCCCGAGCGACCCGCTCCCATGACATATATACGATCCGCACCCAAAATTTCGTTGATAAAACTTGAAACCTGCTGATCCGAGAGGGATTCGCCCATCTCCTTAATCTTTGAGGACATGAGACAGATCATGTCCTGAACGGTTTTACAATCATACATGAGTTATAATTTATATCCTAAACAATAATAGTTTGCCAAATTGCCAAAACGGTATCCGCGGGCGCCGAAAAACTGAAAAAATTTGATGATTTTTTAAAGATTTTTAAAGAAGTTTTGAGGATTTTTGAGGATTTTTGATGAATTTATGATGAATTTGTGAAGAATCACTTCTTCTTTGGGGCTTTCTCCGCTTTAGCCGGCTTTGCCGCTTTCGCTGGCTTCTCGGATTTTGCCGGTTGCGCGGTTTTTACAGGTTTTGCGGCTTTCGCAGGCTTTGCAGGTTGTGCAGGCTTTGCGGCTTTCGCGGGTTTGGCAGCAGTTACCGGTTTTGCAGGCTTGGCAGCAGTTGCGGGCTTTGCAGCCTTCCCGGGCATAATCTTCTCAATCTCTTCCGCGACTTCCTTATAACCCTCGTCATAGAATTTCTGCTCGTCGGGGGCAAGGCAGTGAAGAAGTTTCAAAAACTCGCCGGCGTGGACTTTTTCCTCGTCCGCGATATCGTGCAGCACTTCGACGGCAAGCTTGTTGTCGGTCGACTCAGCCAGCTGTTCATAGAGCTGAATGGCTTCGTATTCCGCCGAAATCATGAATCTGACGGCTCTGATAAGTTCATCATCGGTCAGTTTGCGGTCGTTTTTGAGCACCGCAAAAGGAGTTCCAAATTCAGGCATATTCTTTTTACCTCATGTTACAGAAAGCAGTACTGCGTATTATTGATTGCGATTGGTATCCGCATAACCGCATATGAACGGAATGCCGCAGGCGTGAAATGCATCTTTTTAATATCGCGAATAAACAATAAAGAATACAAAGGAAATAAAGGATACAAAGGACAATAAAGAGGATACAGGGATACCGATGAAACGCAGAAGTCTTGATACCGTAAAAGGGGCGAATTTCGAAGAGAAGATGAACAGTCTTTCGATAGCGGTCGGAAAGCCGACCGACGTCATGGAACTCATAAAAATCAAAAGACTCTACGGAATCGAGGTTGTCCTTTATTTTGAGCCCGAACTTGCCGACAACTCCACATACGAGAAAGATCTCGCCGACTTCGCCGACGACGACGAATTCGAACGCCCGTTCATCGCCGCCGAAAAATTCGTAGAGTTCGGAAAGGAGAACGATCCGACCTTTGAAAGCAGATTAAAAGAGTTTCCGCTCATGGTCACGGTTCACAGTTTCGGCGAGAGGAAAACGGAGTCCGGAACGCCCGTAAAATACATAAAAGCCCTCATGCCGTTCCTTGATGAGTTTGACGTCAACAAAGACATCGGACCCGTTATCTCATAATAATATCAACATATCAACTCATAATTTCTCAAGAATCATAAATTTTCAAAACTGAAAATAATCTCAAAACTAAAAAGAAATTCAAAAATTGTTTTTTTTCGTGAATGTCCGCATTCACAGGTTGTTCACATATCTGGACTTCAGTTTTAACTCCGGCATCTTGCCGCAGGCTTTCAAGAATTCCATTACCTTCTGCTTATCCTTGATTCCCGGGCGGAGTTCGACGCCGGAGCAGACATCGACCGCATAAGGATGAACCTCATCGATTGCGGCGGCGACATTCGAGGGATTCAGCCCGCCGGCAAGAATCAGCGGCACCTTCGCCGACCTCACGAACTCCTTTGCCGCACTGCCGTTATAGGGTATCCCGCAGCCGCGGCTCTCGTCCAGAATCACGGCATCGCAGGATTCGGGGAGTGACATGCCGGGCTTTATCACCCGAATCACATCCCCGCGGTAGCCTTCCGGCATCGGAAGACCGGTCGATATCTGTATCGCCGTAGGGCAAAGCGCCGCTATCCTCTCAAGTTCCTCCGCGGATGTCGTGTGCGTAACGACAACCTTCGCGATGAACGGACCCAAGCCTGAGAATATCTCGCCCGCACGCTCGAAAGTGACGTTTCTGAGCGATTCATCCGAAATCACGACGCCGACAGCGTCGGCACCGCAGGACTCAATGAACTTCGCATCCTCAACCGTTGTAACGCCGCATATCTTAACCCGCATAATTGACTCCGAAACAATTCAGATTATCGTCCGTAATACCCGTCCGTAATATGTTCTGTAATGTGTTCAGTAATTTGTTCTGCACGTTAATAAATGCTGAAGAAAAAAGCTGACGGAAAATACTGAGAATAAATGTCAATGAAAAATGCCGATGAACAATGCAGAATAACAAATGCCGAAGAACGGAACGGGTTGCAGGAGCGGACGGGGAGCGGATAACACCGTGAATGAGACAAACCAATATTGCCGAGAAAAACAAACAATATGCAGATATCGCATCGGATGCCGATGCACACAATACTCAAACATTAACAGGTAAACGCAACAGGTAAACGCACCGACAAAAGAAAAAAATTCCTGCGAATACGTAAAAACGACGCTAAAAAACGATACTGAAAAAGATACAAATGTCCTACGCCACCGAAATTCCTCTGATTATACTGCTTATTGCAATTAACGGTCTCTTTGCAATGGCGGAATTTGCAATAATATCCTCAAAGAATATCCGCCTGCGAAAACTCATGGAAGAAGGCGACAGCGGCGCTCAAGCCGCCCTTAAACTCACCGAGGACTCCACGAAGTTCCTCTCGACGATACAGATCGGAATTACCTTAATCGGAGTTCTTACGGGTGCGCTCGGAGGCGCTGCCGCATCGGGAGCACTGGCGCAGTATCTTCAGCAATTCCCGCAGATTGCGCCCTACAGCAGCGGAATTGCGATGCTTGTGTCGGTCGCAATCATCACATATTTCATGCTCATCTTCGGCGAACTCGTCCCGAAAAAGATAGCGCTTAACAACACCGAAAAGATTGCCGCAAGCGTGGCACGCCCCATGCAGTTCTTTGCGCTGATTGCGACGCCGTTCACCTTCATAATCTCGGTTTCGACCGACATCATCCTCAAAATCTTCGGACTTGACCGCGAAAAGAACCAGTCGGTTACCGAGGAGGAGATTATAGACCTCATAGAAGAGGGAACGGATAACGGCGCCATCGAAAAATCCGAGCAGGAGATGGTCGAAAACATCTTCGATCTCGACGATCTGCGCTTAGGCTCCATCATGATACCGCGTCCGGACATCATCGCAATCAACATCGACGACTCAAAAGAGGAGATTCGTAAGGTTATCACCGAAAACCCGCGTTCCATCTTCCCCGTTTATCGCGGCAATCTGGATAACCTCATCGGCATCATTCAGGTCAAGGATCTCTGGACACATTCCTGCGATCTGACCTTGGACAGCATTTCGGGGATTCTCAAGAAGCCCATCTTTGTGCCGTCTTCGCTCACGGCATCGGAACTCCTTGAGGAGTTTAAGATTAAGAAGGGGCATTTTGCTCTCGTCAGCGACGAATACGGCGGCATTGCGGGGCTTGTCACCCTGCACGACATCCTTGAAGCCATCGTCGGCGACATTCACTGCGATGACGAGCCCGAGGATGTTCAGGCAGTCCAGCGCGAGGACGGATCATGGCTCATCGACGGCAATATGCTCATCGGGGACTTTAAGGAGCATTTCGGCATTACCGAGATGCCGCAGGAGAATCAGGGGCAGTATCAGACGATTGCGGGCTTCATCATGATGGAGCTTCAGAAGATCCCGAAAGTCGGGGATAATTTCGAATGGGACAGATTCCGCTTCGAGGTCACGAATATGGAAGTGCACAGAATCGATAAGGTGCTTGTCGCGGTCATAAAAGACGAAAAGAGCGATTCCCGCGACGGCAGGGAAGAATAACGTTACCGAAAATAACGATAACTGAAATAACGTATAAAAGAATTGCGGCAAAATAACGGCAAAACCGTTATCCGCGGTTTTTATCATTTTTAGCGTCGGTAAACCGTATCAGACGGCAGATGCACTCATTGTAAGGCGTTTTTATGCCGTGAATTTTTCCGAGTCTCACAACGGCGCCGTTGATGCTCTCTATCTCGGAGTGTCTGCCGCCGGTGACATCCTGATACATCGAGGTGTAAACCGCCGAAAACGAAGGAATCAGGTAATTAAAGAGATAATCGAGGTATTCGGCGGCGGTCTCCCAGCGGACTTTCACGCCTTCGGCGGCGATGACCTCAAAGGTCTCGTTTATAATGCCGGTGATCACCGCACGCGTCTGTTCATCGGACAGAGCGCCGACGTTCACCCTAAACAGTGCCGTAAGCGGGTTTACCGCGATATTGAGGAGCGATTTCTCCCAGATTGCCGTGCGAATACTGTCTGCGGCTTCGACCTTTATCCCCGACCGCTCTATGATTGCGACAATATCCGCAAGCTTTTCAAGTGAACCGGCGCCGGCGGAGCCGTTTTCGGGATAGACGCCTATTTTAAGCGGTTCGCTCTCGCTCTTTACGGTTACGCAGCCGTCACCCTCCGACTGAAAATTCGTCGT
>JAFZMT010000156.1 GCA_017553245.1 Methanomicrobium sp. | reverse complement strand
CCCGTCTCGAGGATATACTCCATCATCTCGCGGATGACCGAGCGGTGATGTCTGAGCATGTCCGCGGCTTCGCTGCATGCCTCCGTGTATTCCGCGCTCTTTTTATTGCCGCAGCAGACCGTGCTGCCGACTTTCGGCTTCACCCAGCGCCCGCAGGCATTGAGCATCGTCGCATACTCCGACGCGTTCCTAAGCGGCGTATACCTCGGCTCGTCGGGGAAGATATAATGCTGTGCCTTAAGCCTCTCGGCGGATACGGGCTCGTCGGAGTCAATGAGGTGGTATTCCATCAGTTTGATGATGCGTTCTTTTTCGGCGGGCTTGAGGTCTTCCCAGACCCTGAATTTGCCGTTATCCTTGCGCAGCGGAATCTTAGCGTATTCCTCGACAAGCCTCTGTGCGCCGTCGGCGTTGTTGGTGATGCCCGGGACGAAGGGGTCGTTTGAGTATGAGAGGAAGAGGTGAAGCGGGCGGGTGGAGATTCCGTAGCTGTTGAGGTCGCCGTCAATGACCCGCACATTGCCGGCTTTGACGCCGTCGTCGACAATCTCCCTCGCGGGACCTATAAGACCGCGGCTCTCACGCGCCATCATGTCGCCGACATTGCCGATGACGGCAAGTTTCGCCAGATCGATGTTTGCCTCGTCCATCTTTTTTGCGACGAAGTAACCCGCGCCTGCCGCCGAAAGCTTCTCGTATCCGTATTTCAGCCCGTTTACCTGCTGATAGGGCGTGTCGGTGTCCTGACTTACGTGGTGGTCGATGATTAAGACCTCGCTCTCCTTCAGCCCGCGTTCTTCCAGCAGATTCTGCTGACCGGCGCCGAGATCGATGAAAACCTTGAGGCTGTCGTTGTCGGGGACATGCTTCATCGTCATGGGTTCGAGCTGTCTTACGAAGACGGATTCAAGTTTGATATTGCATCGCGTGACCGCCTGACGAAGCACGGCTTCGCTCGTGATGCCGTCCGCGTCTATATGCGAAATTATTGTGACGGAATCGGCATTTTTTATGGTTTCGGCGGCATCCGCGATCTCCTGTGTGAAACTCATTAATAATGATGTGTTTTACAAGATGAAAACAATTCTCAGAATTTTTAGCAGGATATTTTTCACAGGTAATTTTAGCAGGATTAACTGTGATCACTTTCGCGCCGCACGGGCAGTTTAGATTTATATTGAAGTTTTAGAGGATATTGTAAACCGAGTAATACGGGAATTGATAATATGACCGATAATGAGACCTGTTTATCCGACGAAGAAGCGAAAGAACTGATTGGGATGGTGAAGAGATTCATTGACGATAAACTCCAATCGATACCTGTTCCCGCATGCAATAACGAAGCAGAGTATGATCTTATATCGGAAGATCGCACGGAACGGTTCATTTTGGATTTGGGGTGTGGATATGTCGCAATTAAGGTAAAAGAACAACTCAGATCAAAACGTGAGACACATCCGTTAATCAGGCTTGACACCTACCCGAACGCGAAACATGTCAATCCCGACGGAGAAACAATAGTCGGTCCGCATCTCCATATATACAGGAGCGGAACTTCGGCATGGGCATACCCCGTTCCTGCCGATAAGTTCCCAAATCTGACCGATCAGACACAAACTCTATATGATTTTTTGACATATTGTAATATCAAGCACAAACTCGATATTCAAGCTAAATTGGTGATAAAATGACCGCAGTTCAACCCGACTTCATACAAACATATCTGGCGTGGCTGAAAAAGGATCTGTCGGCATACACCATGGAAAACGGATGGTCGGAGATAACGACACCTTTTCTGGATATCGATAACGATTGTATTCAGATTTACGTTCGTCAGAACGACGACGGCACCATTAGTCTGACCGACGGCGGAGAGACCTTACAGGGACTGAAAATGTCGGGATGCGACGTAAATACGCAGGCGCGATCAAAGATAATCGATTTCAATACTCAGCGGTTTGGCACACAACGCAAAGGCACGGAGTTGACCGCGGTTGCTAATATGGATAATTTCGCGCAGAAGAAAAACGATCTTATTCAAACGATTCTCGCAATCGGCGATATCACGTATACCGCATATCCGACCGTCAAAAATCTCTTCTTTGAGGAGATTGAGAGATGGCTCAAATCCACCGATATCAGATATCTGCCGAATGTCAAGATCTTAGGGAAATCGGGCGTAGATCATGCCTTTGATTTTGTCATACCGCATTCCGTAAATGCTCCCGACAGATATCTGAATGCCTGCAATAATCCGAGAAAGGCAGATGCCGAGAATTATGCGTTTCAGTTATACGATATCAATCAGTTAAGAGGAGACGATATTAAAGCATATATCATTGTCAATGACGAAAGGAAGATTGGACGTGATTTTGAGTATATCTGTAAAGAATATAATATTGACATCGTGAGAAATTCGCAGAGAGATCAATTCGTTGATGCTCTGTCATAACCGTGAAAGAAGCGAAAATCACGGTTTAAAAACCGTTTTTGGAAAATAATCCATGAAGACAGTATCTCCCGAAAAGCAGTGTAAGTCCGCAGATATCGATATCCTCGAATTGACGCAATTCATGCATAAGGGCGCGGTGACTCCGCAGAGAATGCGGGCGATTGACAGGAATGCCATGGCGCTCGGAATCTCCGCGGAAACTCTCATG
>JAFZMT010000001.1 GCA_017553245.1 Methanomicrobium sp. | reverse complement strand
GTAGAGCATGGCGACAAGTTTCTCGGCGCAGCTCTCCTCAAGCCCCATGTCGAGAACCGTGAAACGCTCGGGACGGATGGTCTTTGCCATCATGAGCGCTTTTACAGCCTGCTCATCCGAGATGCCTATCTGCTTGGGAGTCGTCGGCGCACCTATGCTCTTGAGCGCACCCCTTATCCAGCGCCAGTCTCCGCCGTGCAGATACATCGTCATGATTGAGCCGATGCCGCACTGCTCCCCGTGCATACCCGTATTCGGGCAGATTTTATCGAGCGCGTGGCTGAATTTGTGTTCGGCGCCGGATGCGGGGCGCGAAGATCCCGTAATGCTCATCGCAACTCCCGAGGAGACAAGCGCTTTTATCGCAATCCATGCGCCCTCCTCGGATCCGGGGTAAATCATGTTGGCGCTCTTTAGAAGAATCTCCGCCGTCATCTTCGAGAGCGTCGCCGCATACTCGCTTATTGCCTCGCCCTTGATCCTGTGGGAGAGTTCCCAGTCCAGAATCGCCGTGTAATTCGAGATAATGTCCGCGCAGCCCGACGCCATCAGCCTGTGCGGCGCTTTTGCTATGATTTCGGTATCGGCGACTATCGCATGCGGCGGATGCGCATTTAAGGAGACGCTTCCCTCATCCGTCATGACCGATGCGCGTGAGGATGCGATGCCGTCGTGGGAAGCGGCGGTCGGCACGCTTATGAATTCGCATTCGAGGTTATAGGAGACTATCTTTGCGAGATCTATCGTTTTTCCGCCGCCGATTCCTAAGATGAAGTCCGCTTTTGCCTCGGTTGCGGCACGCTCCGCCTCGCTGATTATATCCGGCGATATGCTCTTTGCTGTGAAGACACTGACATCGCGCTCTTTTGAGAGGATATCGCACGCGTGCTCCCCCGCGGTCTTCATCGTATGCTCGCCCGAGATTAGAAGCGCAGATTTCCCTAAATAAAGGTCATCGCAGACTTTCGGCAGCTGATCCAGAACGCCGTGCCCTATCAGAACATCCCGCGGCATCTGCATCCATCTGGACTTATCGAACTCGGGTTTTCTCAGTACTTTTATACTATCTGCGCTCATTATTTTATCAATAAATGATAGGGGATTTTATATACAAATATTATGTTGATCCTATTCTCAACGGCGGCGCATACAACCCCGTGGATACGCTGACGTATGCGACCGTGCTCATTGTTGCCGTATATCTCGTCTATCGCTGGCTTGTCCGCAGTAAAATCGAGATTAACGGCGATTTCATCATAGCTCTGCTGCCGTTTGTAGTCCTGGGCGCCACCTCGCGTGTTGTCGAGGATACGGGCGTCATCCCCTTCCCCTATAATGTCCTGTTCATAACGCCGCTCATCTACTTTGTTATCTTCTTCTACACCGTATTTGCGCTCCTAATCTCGCGCAAACTTCAGAATGCGGGGTATGTTGACAGTTACCACAAACTCATGTGCGGTCTGGGAGTCGCGGGCGTTGTCGTCTCTCTGATTCCCCTTGCATATGTCGGAATCACGCAGACGCAGATAAATCTCTTCGTTTTCTTTGCAATCTGCGCCATGGGTCTTGCGACATCCGCGGCTTTATGGGCGGTGATGCGGTATGTCTTCAAGTGGGAGTTCGTCGACGAAATCCTCTACAAACTGCTCATCTTCGGTCAGCTCTTCGATGCGAGCGCGACCAGCTTCGGTCTGGAACTTCACGAGATGACCTATGTCGAGCAGCACGTTGTCGGCAGCGCTCTCATCGAGGCTACGGGAACGGCGTTTTCGATGTATCTTCTGAAACTGCTCGTGCTGATACCCGGAATCTATATTCTGGAGATGTATCGCCGCGACGGCGGCAATCAGGCTCTCTGGCACATGATTCTCTTTGCAATGGTTGTTGTCGGTCTGGCTCCCGGAATACGCGATATGGTGCGCATGGTGCTCTATGTTTGAGAACAGTTTCACGAATTCGCTTATCGCCTCACTGGCGATTTTCGTCGTTTTTTTCCTTATCGGGTGCTTTGTGATAGCGCCGAATGAGGAGATTGCCGTCCCGATTATGAACGTAATCACGGAGGAGATGGGCGCGCTCGCCATGAACGACGATCCCTTTATACTGATGTTTCAGATCTTTCTGAATAACCTCAGCGCCTCCGTTATCCTGTTTGTCGGCGGCACCGTGCTCGGAATTGCGACCGGTTATGTGCTTTTGACGAACGGCTTTTTCATCGGCGTCGTCATGGGGTACATGGCAAATATTAAGGGAATCGCGCTCTCCGTGGTCTCGATAGTGCCGCACGGCATCTTTGAGTTGTCCGCGTTCTTTATCGCATCGGCGATGGGTTTTATGCTTGCGGAGTCGGTTTACAACGAGTTTTGCGGCAGGGGGGATGCGGCGGAGACCGCAAAAGGACTCGGCATGAAGTTTGTGACGGTTGTAATTCCGCTGCTCTTTTTAGCCGCATATATCGAGTCTTTCATAACGCCGCTTCTGATGAAAGCGGTAATGTAAGCGCTGTAAGCGCTGTAAGCGCCGTGCCGGTGTTCGGTCGGGGGATGAAAAACGTAATTATATTTTTGTGGAAACCAAATCTGATAAAGAAATCCGAGAGACTGATCTTACAGGCAGTTCTTATATAGACATTTTGGAATGATAAGGAGTTTTTAATGGCAGACGAGAGCACGGTTACGGCACTTCCGGCAAAGGAAAATTTCAGCGAATGGTATAACGACGTTCTTTGGCGTGCGGAGATAATGGATGTAAGATACCCCGTAAAGGGACTTTATGTCTGGTATCCGCACGGATTTTCACTGCGCCGCTCGACATATGCGATTCTTCGCGAACTTATGGACAGGGAGCACGAGGAGACTCTCTTCCCGCTTCTTATTCCCGAAGACCAGTTCATGAAGGAAGCCGAGCATATCAAAGGATTTGAGAATGAGGTTTACTGGGTCACGCACGGCGGTCTGACGCCGCTGGACGTAAAGCTGGCACTGCGGCCGACGAGCGAGACGGCAATCTATCCGATGTATGC
>JAFZMT010000155.1 GCA_017553245.1 Methanomicrobium sp. | reverse complement strand
GTCACGTACTTCCTTAAGATACGCATGCCCATCGCGGTCTTGGTCGTGTTCAGGGTGCCGAAAAGCGAGGTATCCGTGCCCTTTGAGCGTATATTCTCAAGGACTTCGAGATTTCGAAGCGTGATTGCATCAAGGATCATGCTCCCCGACGGCAGTCTTGTCGAGAGACCGCGGACATGACTCAAGTCGCTCATCTGAGTCTCGCAGGCATAGGCAAGGCATGCGCCCGCGGCTCGGATTGACGATTCCATGCCAATGCATCCGTATCCTTCCAGCGATGAGACGCCGAAATGCTTCTTCA
The DNA here is from genome assembly GCA_017553245.1 of Methanomicrobium sp. Classification (GTDB taxonomy): domain Archaea; phylum Halobacteriota; class Methanomicrobia; order Methanomicrobiales; family Methanomicrobiaceae; genus Methanomicrobium. The sequence continues at coordinate 1,295 of JAFZMT010000155.1, read as the reverse complement.
GATATTCGCTTGCGGTATCGTAGTCGAATGCGGATTCCCTGTAAGGCGTTACGAGGATTCCGCGATTCTTGAGGTTCTCGGCAAGTGCGGGATTTATCGGGGATGAGATTATACACTCCGCCGGCATGTATTTGGCAATATCGGAGTTTAAATCGGCAAATGCGTTGCCGCTTCCCAAATCCGCCGATGAATTCTCTTTTCCGGCGCCGCGACCGGCATCCGAGGACGATATGAAAAATTCGCCCGTGGATATGTCAAGGAATGCCGTTCCGTACTCGGATCTCTTTTTGTCGTAAAAAATCGACATCAGATACGAGGGTCCGCTGGTGTTGAACATTCCGGCATCCATCATGGTGCCGGGCGTGATTATCCTCACGACGTCGCGTTTTACGATTCCTTTTGCCTTTTTCGGATCTTCAATCTGGTCGCAGACCGCCACCCTGTAGCCTTTTCTGACAAGACGCGAGATATACATCTCTCCGGCGTGAATGGGAACGCCTGCAAGCGGCATTTTTTCGCCGTCGGCATCCCTGCCGCGTGACGTGAGTGTTATCTCCAGTTCTCTTGAAACAACCTCGGCGTCTTCCCCGAACGTCTCGTAAAAATCTCCCATCTGGAAAAAGAGCACGGTATTTGGGTATTTTCGCTTCATTTCGTAAAATTGAAGCATTGCCGGAGTCGGACCTTCTTTGCTCATCCTGTATTAAGAGTTGGTCATGAAAGATATTGATAGTTTTGAGTTTGTTGCACGGTGATGATTTTCGGGAAATAGTGGCGGTCAAATGCGATCTATGCGGCACAGCATATGTATAGCATTATATGGTTTATGACAATTTTTAAAAATTTGAATTTTGAATTGTTCGGAGATACATTTGAGAAGATAATCGAAAATGCACCGCAAATATTCCGATATCGCAATTGGCTCACGAAAGAAAACACATGCAGCAAAAAAAGGACCGGATAAATGATGAAAGAAGAGTTTAATCCAAAATTACAGGCACTATAGCAGATTTCTCTGAAAAACATGAACACAAAGACCAAATTTAGAGAAAATTGTATCGGTGACGAACACTGTAGCGGGCACGCCGATTCACTTTCGCACCGCACGCCATCTCAATAAATGTATCTGCTGCATACAGATAATTGAAAGAAGATATGATAGGACAAACAGCGTGCAGGGAGATATTCAGATCCGTTAAAGCCGGAAGTCATCAGTCTCACAGACAATGCATTAGCAATAAACATTACATCTGTGATGAAAAATCATTCAGCCAAAGGTGGCTGACAGGGGTACC
>JAFZMT010000154.1 GCA_017553245.1 Methanomicrobium sp. | reverse complement strand
GTTCACGGGAAGCATCAAACCCGACAAGAGATCACGCGTCACAGGTCAGCGCTCGGAAGGAATAATAGATGATTTCGGCAATGAATCCGGGGGAGATTCATACGCGGGAAAAGGGGTGAAGAGTAACGCTGCCGACAACAGAGGGCGAAAGGAGAGACCCTCGGACAATTCGGGGATGTTTGAGTCGTCGTTCGGCAGCAGTACGGGAAGGAGCACGCCGAAATTCACCTCAAGTTCGTCAATAAGCAGGGGAAACGACATTTTTGACACCGATTTCGGCTCGGCACGCGGGAACCGCCTGACACCCAAGACCCATTCGCCGACGGCGTCCTCGAAAAGCGGCGATCTCTTCGACAGGGAGCCGGCAACCGGCGCCGATGCCGCAGGACACGACGGCAACGCAGGTCCTTTGAGGGACGATCTCGTTTACGGCAGTGAGCCGCCGCGACCCAAGAGCACGGAAGAGTATCTGACAAATGACAAATCCGATATCTTTTCGAACGGATTCGGCTCGGATGAGGCGGGCTGGATGTCGGCGAAGCGCAAGTTCGGAGATAAGCGCTATGAGAAGAGAATCGACGAGAGACCCGCAGGTTCCTCGGAAAATCTCAGTATCGGCGGCAACGACATTTTCGCTACGAAGATAGCGGTAAATCCTCTTGAGACGGCTGAGGAGAGGAACGCTCATGCGGACATGTCCAAAGCGAAGTCGGTCTTCGGAACGGACGCACATCATGAGCCGGCACAGTCGCCTTACGGTGAGGAAGTGCCTGACGAAAGAGCGGAGTATGACAGCGCATCGGCGATTACCGCGATTAAGGACGGTTTTGCATCGGAATCGGAGGTGTCGCGGGAATCGCAGGACTCCGACGGATTATCGGGAGCGGCAGGGGCGGATTCGGCAGGCGATGACGCCGGCGTATATGATGATGTCTATGCAGAAGATACCGCTTATTCGGGTCATGCGGATAATTCCGCAGGCAGCACGGGTGTGCTGCAGATGCCGCAAACCGCCGCGACCGAAGAGCATTCGGGGATCAGTTTCCGCTCCGAAGCGGATCTGCACTTCGGAAAGGACACCTCGGATGACCTCTATGATGATCACTATGAATCGCGCCCCAATCGTCCGAAAGCGGTTGCCTACACCATGGAAGATGATCTGCGCGAGCAGAGGCGGCTGAACAGGGAGGCAGGCGCCGATGCCGCAGGTAACCCCGCTGACTCCTTAGGTACCTCGGGCGGCAACAGCCTCGAATACGACGAGTCCGCCTTCGACGAACTCACAAGTCCCGTAAGCGAATCGCAGGGCTTTGAGCCGAATCCCGACAGAGACCCGCTCTATGCGGGCTACACCACGGGATACAATGCGGGATACGGAGCGGCACGCACTCCTGCGGCGGCAAACAACCCGACGGTAAGTCAGGTCATTGACTTTACAACGGCATCGGACGGGGATTTTGACGACATCTTCGAGGATGAGGACACCTCACAGAAGCAGGCGGCAACGGCGCCGATGCAGAAACCCGCGCCGGAACCTGTGCCGCAGGCAAAACCCGAAGAGAAGAAGCCCGAGGCAAAGAAGTTCAACTATATGGAGACCGACGATTCCGATCTCTTCGAGGATTAACCGAAGAGCGAATTTTTCGGAAACTTTTCTTTTTTTCCGGCGGGATTATTTTGGCGGGCATTGAATCTGTTGAATCCGCGGTGTCAACATTATCCGCGGAATCCGCAATATCACCCGTAGCATTGGAATCAGTCACATTCCGCAAGTTTCGCAGAAGCGACATGAAATATCTCGAAGATCTGCTCTACGAGCTCTGGCTGGATAATATCCTTAAGAACAACACCCGGGTCACGCACGGCAAAAATTTCGCGGGGCTGTCAAAGGTTAAAGGGCTTATCTCCCGCGATTATCTCTTAAGCTACCTCAATCACTACACATACGCGGTCACGGCAGTGCTCCCCTCGGGCATTCCCTGCGGTTATCTCCTGGGAAGCTGCTCCCTTTGCG
>JAFZMT010000153.1 GCA_017553245.1 Methanomicrobium sp. | reverse complement strand
TACGGAAAATATCGAGATTAAGTCTTAAAATAACGGGTTTTCAGTGCAGATAGCGACCGCGCATCTTAATCTCGTCAACGCGCTCCAAAACATCCGCCGCATCCTTAAATGCCGCGGCATAACCTTCCGAGAACGATTTCAGAAGATGCGACATCTCCGGCGCCGTGCTCTCAAGCGTCCTGAAGAAGACGTGCAGGTCGACACCCCTCGACTCAAGCTCGTTTGAGATGTATGAAAGCCCGAAATCAATCAGATACGGCTTTGCGGCGCTGTCACCCGCGGAATCCTTTGTGGAATCCTTTGCCGGATTATCGCCGATGATGATGTTCGAGGTCGTCAGATCGCCGTGGATGATGCCGCCGCCGTGGAGTTTGCCCACCGCAACGCCCGCATTGTAGACGTTTTCGTCATTAAGCACAAGTTTGAGCATACTGCCGCGGATATTCTCCATCACAATCGAGTCATGCGTAATGTCGCGGATAATCGGGGTTGCCACACCGCATCTGCGTGCAAGGGATATCATACGCGCCTCGGCACGTGTCCTCTCCGTAATCAGACGCCTGTCAAGCTCCGCCGTGCGGTAACCCTTCGAAAGACGCCGCTTGAGGACGTTCTTTCCGTTATCGCAGAGCGTCACGACTGCCTCAGCACCTCTTGCATTGCCGCATTCGATACGGTTGGCACGCTCGTATGAGAGATTGCCCGTATCGCTGCGCCAGCGCACCTCCACATCGTCGGAACGGAAGTTCGGATTTACCGCCGAATCCTCAAGAGAAAGAGTCTGTCCCGCCTCAAGCATAATCTTCCCCGTATATGCTATCATGGCGCCGTTATCGCCGATATACTTCCTTTCCGGCACATGAAAACTTGCGCCGCGCTCCTCGCACATCTCGCGCAGCATATCCTGAAGACGCTGATTTGCGCCGACGCCGCCGACGAGCAGCACCTCGTCCTTTCCCGAATGCGCAAGCGCCCTCTCGGTAACCTCGACGCACATCGCAAACGCAGTCTCCTGATAACCCGCGCATACATCCTCAATCGGCGCCTTTGAATCCTTCGCCGCCGACATCAGCCCCGAAAACGCCAGATCCATGCCTTTTACGGTATATGGCAGACTTATCGGGTTTCCCTCGCGTGCATACTTCTCGACGAGAGGACCGCCCGGGTGCGGAAGACCTTTGCTCCTCGCAAACTTGTCTATGGAGTTACCCAGACCTATATCCAGAGTCTCACCGAATATGCGGTAACGCGACCTTAAAAAGCCCAGAACCTGCGTGTTGGCGCCGCTCGCGTATAGGACAATAGGGTCCCTGCATCCGCAGGCAAAACGACCTATCTCGACATGCGCAACGCAGTGATTGACGCCGATGAGCGGAACGCCCAGAGTCAGCGCAAGCGTGCGTGCCGCAGTTCCCACCGTCCGCAGACACGGACCCAGACCCGGACCTTGCGAGAAGGCTATACCTGCTATTTTATCGAGATCGGTCTCGGAAAGCGCCTTTGAAACGACTTCCTTTAAGACCGAAGCATGATGCTGCGCCGCCTCGCGCGGATGAATACCTCCGGTCGGCGGACTGTAAGGGTTTGAATAAAGAGAGATTAAATCCTCTCCGAAAACAGAGGCACTGAGGTTCCATGCCGTCCCCTCAATTCCAAGTATTTGCCCGTCAGAGATTCCTTCAGGCATTCCGTCGGGCATTATTCGATATTGTTTGTTTGTGTGTTCAGTTTGTGAATTCAGTATAGCCGCACTTGCCGCATGCCAGTCTGTCCTTGTGCTGTGCCATAAAGACACCTGCACCGCAGCGGGGGCAGTTCTTGCGCTGTGCAACAGCCTTGTCCCCTTCAACCTTATACATTGAGGAGCGCTTTACAGCCGCTGATTTTGCCGGTTTCTTTGCTGCCATATTTATGCCTCTTCAGCGGGTGCCGCTTCCTTGACCTGACAGCGCTTTACAACATATTCAAGCTCGGTCGCTTTAAGCTCGTCCGCACTGCCGTAGATGCGTGCGGTTGCTTTGATCTCCTGTTTTCCGAACTCGCATCTGAATGAATCGACAACGCAGTTGTCCGTGCTGATATTGCGCAGTGCGCAAAGTTTTCCTAAAACATCCTGTCTTGAAGGGGTCGCGCCCTCATATTTAAGGACAAATTCAAGCTCTGTGCGGTTAAGGAGCTTGTTTTCATTGTCTCTGGTAAATTCGAAGTCCATCGATATCCCTCAAATATTGTCTACCGTTTTATTTAAAACCGATTGAAAACCATCCGAAAAAAGTCACGCAAATCGGTTTTCGGTATTCACTTTACGTGAAGAGTCAGCGGACTGCCTTCTCTCGAAATATGAAAAAAGCTCATCTGCCTGTTCTTTTGCCGCATCGTCCGTGATTCTGACGACTACACCCTCACCGGGCTGACCGTAAAATACCGCGCTCTCCGCGGGAAGCATCCTCACAAGCGGAATCACCGCCAGATCCTCTTCGCCGATAACATGCACGAGCGCGGGCTTTGAGCCCATTGCACACTCAACCGCGCTCTTAAGAGCGTCTATAAGTTCATCCGTGATATAGCCCGCCGGGTTTGAGACCTCAAAGCGCTTCACGCTCAATGCCTGCGTTGAGACGTGCGCATCGCTGAAAGGTTCGCGCATCGTGCTCCCGTCTATGACGCAGACTGCGGGAATCAGCCCTTTCCTTACGATACTCGCCGTAACAACGTCGCCTACGGCATAAAGCGGTCTTTCGCCGGCATATGACAGAGCGCTCTCAATATCCGGAAACAGAACTCCGAAAGGAGCTTTAAACCTGACCCGATCTTTCTCAGGCAGATACCACATGATAAAAAAGTATGTTGCCGGTTCTTTCAGCGGACTTTAAGGGCATACCTGCCCGGCATGTCGATATTCATCTTCTCGGCAATCTTTGAGTTTTTGGGGTCGACAATCCAGAGATAGCCCGCCCAGTCCTCGCTTAAGTTCGAACTGCCGCATGTGACACATGCCTCGCCGTCGACCACATGGTGACAGTTGCGGCAGACTCTCAGAACCTTCTTAGTTTTTGGCGCCATCGGCAACATCTCCGCCGTGTAACAGATCTTCTTCAAGCCATGTTCCCGTTCCGAGACCTGCCTGCCTCATGGTAAGACCCACCTTGGATTCGTGCGGGTCGCGCTCGGAAAGACTCAGTGATACGACACGTGCGCGCACGGTATCGCCGACGCTGATCTTCCTCTTGGATTCCTGACAGATGAGGGTATTGTTCTTCTCATCGTAATTGATGAAATCGTCCGAAATCTGACTTACGTGAAGCATTGCATCAATCGGTCCCAGAGAGACGAACGCGCCGAAACTCGTGGTCTCGACGACCTCTCCCTCGACAACCTCCTGCATTGCAAGGCGCAGGACAACCGCGTCGAACTCCACATAGTAGTAGACGGCGCCGTCGCCGGGAATGATGTCACCCTCGCCGATCTCGTGAATCTCGGTAACGGCGATGAAAATTCCAATCTCTTTGTCGATACTGCCTTCGAGCTGTCTCTGAAGTTCGTCAAGGACAACCGTCTTCAAGTCCTCTCCGAGACGTCCCGGGGGCACGCGCACTTTATCCTGAAGTTTAATCTTGTAATACATATTTCACCTGATCCAGTTCCCTGATTTTAGTTTTCTGATTTTTGTTCCCAAATTTTAGTTCCCTGATTTTCGTTAAGCGGATTTATGCCGGTCAATCAAGATTCGCGCGGGGTTGCCGCCGTCCCGACGCCCACCGACCATAATAGTCGATTTCGGTCAAATTTCGGTCGGCATAACGCGGCGCGCGAAGAAATCTCTTATCTTCTGCCGGAATGACTCACACAGGCGGAGTCTGATACTGTACTTATTTAGCTTCTGATTATATCAAGTGTCTTCTGGTTGCGAAGGACAATGATATCAATACCGCATCCTGTCAGCTTCTTCTTCAGACCGCGGTCGTTGGTCATTACAATACACCCGCAGTTATCCGCAAACATGACAATCATGTCATCCACGGGCATATTTTCGCTCGGATTATCGCAGATCGTACACCTCTGCGAGAGCCTCAGACCGACCCTTGCCGCGGACGCACCGCGCCCCCTGCCCTGTGAGAGTCCTTCAAGCTCGTTGACGACGCCGCGCAGGGTAATCGGCTCATATCTGCCGATAAGCATCTCGGTCTCGGTGAATACGTCAACGCCGAACTCCCCCGGAATCATGAGCGCATTGGCATCAAATAAAACGCGCGGAACGCGCGGAGTCTCATCGGCGGTCTGAGTGTCCATACGAATATAATACGATCAGTAATTTAATGTCAATTCAATCGGTAATTCAGTCGTTAATCGCAAAAAAACGGGTTAGGACTTGTCTCCGAGGAGAGTGCCCATTCCGATAAGTCTCCAGCGTCCGCCGACCATTCTGCTGATTGCAATGCGCGAGCCGACCTTGACGCAGACAGGTCTCTTGAGATCGACATCCACGACATCTTTCTTTGCGCCGGCAACCACGCCCACCGTGACGGCGGTGCCGACCGAGAGCATGAGCGGCTCTCTGTGCTTTAACGGCTCGATTACGAACTCGTCATCGGCGCCGACAACCCTCTCCATGAGCGAGACCTTAAACGAGAGCTTGCTCCAGACCGGCGGCAGTTTGCCTTCAAGACCGACAACCTGACCGGAGAGCGCATCGCTCTTTGTGATTGCGGGGTCGAGCTTGGTTCCTATTGCGATAAGACCGCCGGGGGTTGCCTCGGCAATCCTGTTTACGCCCGAGTTTGTCGTGGTAATCTTGGTGAGAATCGGCTCCCAGTGAACCTGATTTTCGGTTTCGACCTTTCTTCCCGGGCGAATCTCGATGTCGTCGCCCTCTTTGAGGACGCCCTGAATGAGCGAACCGCCGATAACTCCGCCTTTGACATCGCGCCAGTTGCATCCGGGCTTATTGATGTCGAAGGATCTTGCAATGAGC
>JAFZMT010000152.1 GCA_017553245.1 Methanomicrobium sp. | reverse complement strand
TTCTGCCAGTCGCCGCCGGAGAGCATCCTCTGGCGTATCTCCCTGCCGCTGTGGCTCTCGCGCTCATACATCTCAGGAGATTCCACGGGAATATTGCGCTCGGCAAAGAGCTGAACAACCAGCGGATTACTTGAGAAGACTCTCTGAAACGGCGGTGATATTGAGGTCACATGCGCCACCCAGAGCGCATTCCTCTGAAGATCCTCGATGGGAATAACATAATAGCGGCAGTCAAGGTCCTCAAGACTCCTCGTAATCATCATTATGCGTTCGCCGGCGGTGAACGGGTTATTGATATCGTGGCTCATCTGCGCACTGCCGACACCGATAATTATCTCATCGACCTGCTTTGAGATGCGCTCTAAAACCGACTGGTGACCGTAATGATACGGCTGGAAACGCCCTATATAAAGACCTCTTTCAACACTCTCAGCCATTTTATCCTCTGTCCTCTCTTCTTCCTCTCTCTTATGCTCTCTCTTATGTAAGTCTTTGTTCTGCGATGATTTATCTTTGTTCACCCGCGATCGGACGCGGATTTTTGGTTGTCCCCGTTGCCGGCCGCCATATTGGCAATCAGAGCCGCGTATGCGCCGGCGGTAAAGCCCGCATCGATATTGACGACGGTAAGCACGGCACAGGACTGAAGCATACTTGCCAGAGCCGCTTCGCCGCCGCCCATATACCCGTATCCGACGCTTACGGGAACGCCGATAACGGGGCGGTCGACAAGTCCCGCAATCACGGTGGGCAGGGTGCCTTCTCTGCCGGCGCAGACCACAAAAGCGTGCGCATCGAGCAGGTCTTTAACGGCGGGGAAGAGCCTGTGGATACCTGCCGCACCCGCATCGTATGCCGTTTTTACAACGCAGCCCATCTCCTCCGCAATCACCTTTGCCTCCTCGGCAACGCGGATATCCGAGGTGCCCGCCGTGATAATACCGACAATGCCGCCCGTTCTCTTCTCGCAGCGTGCCTTAACCACGGCATCGCGGGTCATGATGAACATGCGCCCTTCGGGGTTGTATTCGCCGATATAGCCTTCGGCATCCGCAAACTTGGTAAGCTCGTCTGCCTGAGCGTCGGTAACACGCGAGGCAAGGCATCTGCCGTTTGTCTGAGTAATCCTCCCGACAATCGAGATGAGATGCGGCAGGTCCTTGTTCTCGGCAAGAACCACTTCGGGGACGCCGCACCGGATATTTCGCCCCGCATCTATCTTCGCGCAGCTTCCGATCATATCCAGACGCAGACCGCCGATAAGGAGCTCAGCCTCGTCAAGAGATATCTCTCCCGCGGCAAAACCTTCAAGGACATCCTTCAGACTCTTGTTTATTACCATCGTTCATCTCCGATTCGCAAAGATTGGCAGTGCCTTCTTCCCAAGTTGCAATTTTCAGATAACTAAAATATTCTCGGGCGTTGAATAATAACTATTGTCATGGAGCACACGTATCTTTTGTATGTCGGCATCTTCGGCTGTGCGGTTGCCGCATATCTCTGGCTGAGGGATGCAAGGATTTTTTACAGAACGGCACTGCCCGGATACAGAAAGGCGGCATACTACGGGGTCGCTTACACGGCGCTGTCATTAACCGGCATTTTCTTCATGCTGAGTTTCATGGAACTGCTGGGACTCGGCATGATTCTTCTGGCATTATACCTTCAGAGCGCAATCCTAAGAGAACGCGACCTCATCTGGAGAGCGGATTCAAGTGCGCTTGACAGGACGCTGGGAAAAGCAACCTTACAGAAAGCCGAAAAATCCGCCGGAAAAGCCGATTCGGCGGATGAATCCGATATCAGACTCTCAAGACATGAGAGAAAGATGAAAGAGAGGGCAGGTAAGGATAAAGAAAATACGGATGACAAAGATAAAGATACGGATACGGGAGATTCAATAAGCGAAATATCCGCAAAATAACGAGAAAAATCACAATCATAGATAACAAGACTAAATGCGGAACAGATACAAATATCTTCAGACATTAATACCTGCAAATTTTAATAACTACAGACTTAAGGTGAATCATGCTTCAGAAACCACGAGGAACAAGAGATTTCCTGCCCGACGAGATGGAACAGAGGCGCGAGATAGAGATGCGCATGCGTAAGGTCGCGCGAAACTGGGGATACAGGGAGATATGCACGCCGACATTCGAGACACAGGAACTTTATGTCCTGCGCTCCGGCGAAGGCATAATCAATGAGATGTATACTTTCGAGGACAAGGGCGGGCGAAAACTTGCTCTGCGCCCCGAAGGAACCGCGGCCGTAATCCGCATGTATGTCAATGAGGCTAAGGTGCTTTCAAAGCCGCTCAGGTGGTGCTATCTCTCGGACTGTTACCGCTACGAGCGCCCGCAGAAAGGCAGATACCGCCAGTTCTGGCAGTTCGGCGCCGAACAGATAGGCGCGGACACCCCCGCCGGCGAAGCCGAGATTATTCTCCTTGCATATGAACTTCTGAAGTCAACCGGCGTTCGTTTCGAACTCCACATAGGTCACCTCGCGCCAATGAAACATATACTCTCGGAACTCTCGGATGCGGACAGAAAAGCCGTAATGGCACTCCTCGACAAGAAGAACTTCGAGGATCTGAAGAAATATCTCGAAGGCATCAATGCCGCGGGTCTCTACGATTCACTCATTAAACTTATCGAATGCAAAAACATCGATGAAGCCATCGAGCTCTGCAACAACTGCGGAGTCTCAAGCGATATGCCCGATAAGGACAGGATGAAGGAGCTTATCGCAATCATCGACAGCCAGAACATCGACTATAAACTCAACCTCGGCATTGTTCGGGGACTTGACTACTATACGGGCATGGTCTTTGAGGGCTTTGCGGATAATCTCGGCGCGGAAAACCAGATCCTCGGCGGCGGCAGCTACCGTCTGGCTCACCTCTTCGGCGGCGACGATACGGCAACATGCGGCTTCGGAATCGGCTTTGACAGAGTCATGGTCTCACTGGGAGAGGTCAGACCGGCAAAGTCCCCGACGGTCGCGGTCGTATATACGGCGGATGTCGCGGGATATGCCTTTTCAACCGCAAAAGAACTCAGAAACTCGGGAATTAACACCGAACTCAACCTGCTTGACCGCGGTATAGGCGCGCAGATGAAGTATGCCGCAAAGACTGCCGATTATGCGGTCGTTATCGGCGCACGCGAGGCGGCTGCGGGAACTATAAACCTTAAAGATCTCAAATCCGGCGAGCAGA
>JAFZMT010000151.1 GCA_017553245.1 Methanomicrobium sp. | reverse complement strand
TTCGAGAACGACGCTTTGCGCACCGATAACTCCTTCATCTTCTTCTGCGCCGGCGTATTTGCAAGGCGTTCGTGTTTGCTTTCGGCGATTACGAGGTCGCCGCAGTCATAGCATCCCCCCGCGCCCATGAACCTCAGATCGGTATCGAACGTTATCCTCTCGCTTCCTTCGTCGGAGACAAGCGTCATCCTCGTATAGACCGTCTTCAGCACGGGGCGGAACCTGCCCGCTTCATACGGAAATTTCTCGGTCAGAAACCTTCCGACTTCGCGGTCGCCGACGCCGTCGACGTTAATCCTGCTCTTTAGGGTGGCGCCGCGGTTTGTCTTGTGCTTTACCTCCAGATAGTGCTCGCCGGATGAGAGATAATGCCGCAGTCTGAGCTTATAGCGGTCGGAACGTCCGTTATGGTGCTGATAATAGAGCGTGAACCTGTCATCGTCGTAGTATGAGGTCTCATAGGACGATACCGCAGTGCCGCAGACTTCGAGGACGGAGTATGAATCCGCAAGTTCGCGAAGCAGTCTGCCGTATTGTGCGCCGGAGAGGAGATATTTGCTCTCGACTCTGTCGAGAAGCGATGCCTTTTTATTTGTCTCTTCAAGGGATATTCTCTTAAACATCTCTGCCTGAAAAGCTCTGAGTTTCAGCATTTTTTCGGGATTTGCTGTCTTATCCGTATATATGCGGTCCTGCGCCGGTTTTTCCGCAGGTGTCATCCAATCGGTTTCGTATTGAGTCATATTATTTACCTTAAAAGTGGTCGTATGCGGGCTTTCTTTCATGAAGAACGGAGAGACTGCCGATTTTGCGGTCCGGCAGTCTTTTCTTATTGCGTCTGCTTATTGCTCTGATTATTGCGTTTTCTTATTGCTCTGATTATTGCGTTTACTTATTGCGTTATTCCGGTGATGTTCGGATTGCTGATTTGGTTCGTTTGGTCGGTGTTTTGTTAGGTGCTTTAGGTTTGGTCAGTTATCTTTCGGGTTTTGTCGGTTATTCTCAAGTCTTGTCGGTTATTCATGGGTTTGGTCGGTTATTCTCTGTTATTACAGGTTTTTCTTTGATTTGCGGTCTGACTTTTGAGCAAAACCTCTTCGGATTAATTCTTTCGGCATCCGTTTCTCCGCACCGCATGACTGAAGGCATAAACCGCCATAAAAGCGGTCAACACCGTCAGAATCAAAACAACGGTCAGTATACGGGAGCCGTATGACCCGTAATCGGGTTTTTTACTCAACAATATCATCCTGCCCGTATTCGAAAGAGTCGGTTCCGGCGTTCTGTCCGATTCCGGTCTCCGGTGCCGCTCTCAACAGGGGCAATCAATTATTCGATAAGAGATAATATATGGAGTATGGACAGAGAGTCCACAGTTTATTATACGGAATAATTCAAAATAAGGGATAATATGTTCAGACTACGTCCGGAAGATATGCCTCCGCTCGGGGATCATCCGTATCCCCCGCAGTTTCCGCCTATGCTGGATGATCTCAGCGTATTCTCCGAGATAATCTATCATCTCTTCATAATCTGCATGTGCCTCGTGATCTACTTCAGGACAAAGGAGATCTATGAACTTACGGGACATTGCGGTCTGCACTACTTCAGAAATTTCTTCGTATTCTTTGCGCTCGCATCCGTATTTCGCCTGTTCAGCTTCGTAACGATCTTCAATTACAGCATGAAGACCTTGAACGACGCTGTCTTTCTGGATAAAATATGCATTTTCGCGATGCTCTTTTTCGGAACCGTCGCATTTCTTTCGCTTGCCGTCTCAATACTCGCAAGGAATCACGACATAGAGGGCAGAGAACGGCTGATGACCGACGCCGTCTTATATGCGGGTTCGGCGGTAATCGTGCTCCCGTTCCTTGCCATGCGCATGGAAATAGTCCTGATTGCAATACTTGCGGTCTTCTTCGCCGCCGTCATGATATATGACCTCATCAGAGAATACAACGGTAACGGCAGGATCATAACGAAAAACAGGGTTACCAATCTCCTGCTTTTCATCTTCTGGGTTCTTAACGTGCAGTTCTATGCGAAAGGACTCCTGCCGCGAGGCTGGCTTCTGCCTGTAATGCTGCTGTCCGCGATTATCTTCTTCTCGATTTATCTCAGACTCAGCAGGATTTACAGAATTGACCGACCATCGGGAGATTTGGGAGATTCGGGATATTCGGAGATAACGGACGAAGATTTTAAGGACTCTGACGATTCAGAAGACTCCGATATATCGGATGAAAATGACATCCCCGATGAGAATGACATCCCGGATGAATCGGATGAAAATGAGGACTCGCAAAACCCGGATGAATCCGACAAATCGCCGGACTCGGACGGCAACGCCGACTGCAATGCCGACTGCGCCGCAGGCATCGGGGAAAACAGGTCATAAGCGGGGATAAATGTCCATGGAAAGAAACAGAAGCAAGCATCGGATAATATACGACATTCTGATTATAATTCGTAAAAATAACAATCAGATGCGATATACGCCGCTTCTGAGACAGACAAATATCTCATCCAGCAATTTCGCAAGATATTATAAGGAACTCCTCGAAAAAGAGTTCGTAACCGAAGTCATCGAGGACAAGACGAAAAAGACGGTTTACCTTGCGGAAAAAGGTCTGAAATACATAGAAAAATACAAAACCTTCATGGAAATCCTGAAGGAATTCGATCTCTGAAGGCGCCTTCGGGGAGAAGTCTTCGAAAATATATCGAATTTATATCGAATATATATCGAACTTATATAGGATTCATATCGAAAATATGTCAAACATATATCAGACTCATATCGAAAATATGTCAAATTTATATAGTCGGTATTATCTGATTAAAAGTACAACATATACATATAAAATACGTAAAACATATACGGCAACGGACAGCGTCTGATGTCCGTAAGTGATAAGTGATGACGGCAACTGCCTGCCGTCAAAGAACAAAGTATTTGATACTTCTGAATATATTTTAAATAAAGTAACGTAAATGCACAGGTCAGATTCGGCGACAACTCATAAGGATAAATGATATGAGAATACTGGCAATAGGAGTTGGGGGAGCAGGTTCACGAATAGTGGATCAGCTTTACAATCATGACAGAAAATCCAGCGTAAGCTGTGTTTCTTCGGTTGTCGTCGACGTCGACAGCAATTTCCTTGCGCAACTCAAGTTTCTGCCCGAAACATCCAAGATTCTCTTCTCGGTCATCGACCCCGACGTCCAGTACGACATACACTCAACCGTAGACGTCAGCGAGATCATGAACCGCGTCAAGAGCCTTGACAATATCGACATTGACGCCATTTTGGTCTTCACCGGTCTTGGCGGCAACGTCTGCGAGATTGTCCCCGACATAACCGCGGAGATAAGAAAATCCTACTTTGAACCCGTTTTTGCGGTCTGCACCCTCCCCTACCTCCGCGAGGGAAGAGCGGTCGCCAAAAAAGCCGCGGACGACATCGAAAAGATAGAGAAATGCGTCGACGGCATAATCCTCTTCGACAACGAGACATGGTATAAGAAGATCAAATCCTCATTCGAGACCACGGTCAACGAGCGCGGCGAAACCGTAGTAAAACCCTCGCCTTACGGCAGGAACATGCCCAACAACCCCCGCGACATCTACATGATGCTCAACGAGAGGATTGCCAAGCAGATCGATCTTCTGCTACGTGCGGGTGAGTTTGACGACCGCGGCGTCGAATCCGCGCAGACCGTGCTCGACGCCGGCGAAATCCTCAACACTCTCAAGGGCAACGGCATTACGGCAATCGGATACGCAAGCGAGGCACTGCCGTTCAATCTCCTCGATGCCTTTGAGAAGTGGCGCTCCGAGGCATACTTCGCCGAAGGCTCGCACAAGCGTGCGACAAGGATAGTTGCGCTGGCAAAACAGGCGGTCTACGAAGAGATATCCGTCCCCTGTGACCTCACCAGCGCCGAAAAGGCGCTTATCCTTATCGCGGGTCCCTCAAAAGAGCTTTCAATGAAGGGATTTCAGACCGTGCGCAAGTGGATAGACTCAAGTATCGCCGGTCTTGAGATGCGCTCCGGCGATTATCCCGTGGGCAACGTCCGCTTCGTCGGTATCATCATCATGCTCTCCGGCATACACAATATCCCGCGTCTGGAAGAGATTCGCAGACTGAGAAAGGAGATTGAGGAAGAAGAGAAACAGAAGAAAAAGGAGGATGAGAAATTGAAGGTACTTGACGAGGAGGAGACTTTGCTGCTTACGGGTAAGGGAAGCGGCAAACCCGCGCCCGAACTTGATTTCGTGGGCGAAAAACAGACGACACCGCCGGAGATGACGGCAGATCCGATTATTGATATTATGGCACAGCACTCTACACCCAATCAGCAGTATAACCGGCAGAATCCTCAGATAAACGGGCAGCAGCCGTTCCAACAGCCTCCGTTCAACGGACAGCCCCAATTCGGTCAGCAGCAGGGTCAGCCGCCGCAGTTTAACGGTCAGCCTCAGCAGCAGTATCCTCAGAATAACTTCAACAACAATCAGTTCGGGCAGGCTCAGCAGGCGCCGCAGTACAACCCGCAACAGGGACAGCCTCAGCCGCAGTTTAATCGGAATCCCGGGTTCGGCGGTCAGCAACAGTTCAGCCCGCAGCAGCAGTACAATCAGTATAATCAGCAGAATCAACAGCAGTTCGGTCAGCCGCCGCAGAACAACCCCTACATGCAGAATCAGTTCGACGAGCAGTCTATAGAGAACGAGGCATGGGAACTCATAGGCGGCTTCTCGTCCGTGCCGCCGAAGCGACAGCCGAATAATCCCAATCTGGCGCCGATAATCGAGGATAACGGATACTCGGACTTCGAGGAACAATTCCCGCAGCAGGGTCCGTCGCAGTTTTCGTCTCAGCAGTCGCCGTTCTCTTCGCAGTCACAGTTTTCGGCACAGTCTCAGTTCTCAGCGCAGAATGACGCCGCCGACAGCCTCAACATAGATGATTTCCTCGAAGATGCCGGCGATTTCGAGACCGAAAAAGCGCCGTCGGGCGCGGTGTTCTACACGGACGACATAGATACCGGAGATGAAAGCGGCGGTCTGGCATTTGAGGAACTCCTCGACGACGATGACGGCGATGACTTCACATCCAATGCGGGCAAGGCAAAGGGCGCCGTCTTCTCGGATGCGGCAATGTCCTATATCATAGAGGCAAAGGAAGAGGATACATATCCGCAGACATCGCCGGAATACATAAAAGAACAGGAATACGAGGAGTATAAAGAGGAAGAAAAGAGCATAAGCCCCGAGGTTAAGCCCGCGGAAGAAGGGGAGATACGGACTGATAAGATAACGATTGCCGGCGGCAAAAAAGAGACGACCGACAAGATGATTGATCTCAATCTCCCGGGACGATCAAAGAAGACGGATCTGGACATGACGCGCATGACGACCGTCGATCTCGGAAGCACCCCAAAGGACAGGATATTCTCAATCGACGGCATGGAAAGCGCGGACGGAAAACTCCGCAGCGACGTCTGCTCGGTGGGCGAAAAGTTCGTCCTCGGCGATTCGGGCAGTAAACGCCGAAGCGATGTCTGTTCGGTCGGGGAGACCATCAATATAGATAACGCGGGTACGCACTCCAAAGGCAGTTTCAGACCCAGAGACACGACGTTTACGGGAGGCGGCATATCCGCGGGCACGAAATCCTTCGGTCCCAACGACAGCACGTTCACCGGCGGCGGCAGCAAACTCATCGCGGGTAAACAGTCCTTCAAGCCGAATGACTCGACCTTCAGCGGCGGCAGGATCTCCGCCGGAAAACAGTCGTTTAAGCCCAACGACAGCGCATTCGGTGGCGGAAACGTCTCGATTCAGCCCATTATCAAGGACAAGAGCATCTCGGGCGGAAAACTCTCCCTCCACCCCAACATAAAGCCGAAAGACAATCTCACCGGCAGTAAGACGCCGATGGGAAGCTCCGCAAAGAAACCCGTGGAACTTCTCTCCGGCGGAATCCGGACAGGCTCCCCGATAAAGCCGCCGAAGGAACTGTTGTCGGGCGGCGTCAGCGCGGGCGCAGGCACGGGCAAGGCACCAAAAGAACTTCTATCGGGCGATATCAGGACACGCGGCAATGTCCCCAGACCGATTGAACCGCTCTCCGGCGGCATAAAGGTGGGCAATGCCCAAATTCCGCCCGCAAAAACAGGCAAGGGCGGTTCGGGTCCGATTAAGATGCAGAAGAATCCGATAGACACCCGTTCGGGCACTTCCGCAAACATGCAGAACCCGAAGGGTAAGGCGACCGGAAAGGGAACAGGAACAGAAACCGGAAAAGAAAACAAAAGCGAAACCAAAAACGACGACGATGACGGATTCTGGATGTAAGCGCGGATGCAATCATAATACCCGTTCCGTCGGAATTTACATATTTTTACATAATCCATTCTTTTTTTCGCTGTATCATAACGTTTTCAGACCGCACGCATTACTCTTCGCTTTCATACGTCCGTTCATTCATCCGCATTGAAAGAACTGAATAAATAATGATAAATCTTCAGGAAAATAACCATACACTGTTACGGAGACACGAAATATGAGACTTATAGAGGGTAATGACGATAACGGCTCTTCCAATGCCGCAAAAGAAGATTTGCGCGAAAGAACGATCATAAAGACCAGCGTCATAGGCATACTTGCCAATGTTGCTCTTGCCGCTTTCAAAGCGGTCATAGGTCTCATGACCAACTCCATCGCCATC
>JAFZMT010000150.1 GCA_017553245.1 Methanomicrobium sp. | reverse complement strand
GGTCATACTGCGGCTTTCCTTTACCAGATGATCCTGTGTATTTTCTCCCGGAATCCTCGAAATCCGCTCTGCCGCGGCTTTCGCGTCTGTCCGGTCCGTTCCTTCCGTCACGTCGGTCGCGGTTGTCGTATTCTCCGAATCTTTCTCTTCTGTCTCTTCTGCCGCCGTTTCTATCGCCGTCATCGTCGAAACGCCTGCCACGGTCATAATTGCGTTTTCCGTAACCGCGGTCGTCAAAACTGACGGAACTGCGACCTTCATAATCGCGACTGTAATCACGTCCATCATGCCCGCGTTTGCCCGATTTGCGATTGTAATGACTGTCATCATAACGACGGTCATCATAACGGCGCTCATCGTAACCGCGTTTATCGGATCTGCGGTCATAATTGCGATCTCTGTCACCGTATCCGTCAGTATATCCGTGACCGTATCCGCGACCGCCGTCATCGCTGCGGTTTTTGCCTGATTTACCCTTTTTCTGTTCGTCTCTCTTAAAATTCGGCTTAATAACCTTGGGACCCGAATACTCTTTCTTTGTCCAGCCCCTCTCGTAATTTCCTCTTTCCATAATAACTGCCTCCAAATTGAGGACAATACCCGTATCGCCGGGCTTATACTCCTCGGATGATTTAATTGCACGTCCTATGCAGACAAGCTCGTCTCTCTCGGTCATAACCGCGACCAGAGCGTCGCGTTTGTAGTTTTCGCGGGATATGACACCCGTTCCCGCGAGGGAAGCGCCGCAGCAGAGCGCCTCGACGGCGGTATCGCGGATCCTGATTTTCGGAATCTGCTCGGTAAGTCTTTCCACGGGCAGAAGCATTGACAACAGCTGCTCCGAATCGCCGTTTTGAGCGAAAATAAATGCATCTTTGATATCCTGCAAAGTGTGCAGGTCCGCGTCCGTGACCGCGCCCGACTTTGTCCGCCTTAACTCCACCATCTGACCGCCGACGCCCAAAGCAAGCGCAATATGGGTGCAGAGCGACCTGATGTAAGTTCCCGCCTCGCAGTCTATACGAAGCAGAACAAGGCGGTCGGCAAAATCAAGGACCTCAATCTCATGGATAGTGCGGATTCGCAATTGTCTTCGAACCGCACTCCTTCGCGGCGGGCGCTGATAGATTCTGCCCGTCATCTCGGCGGCAACCTGCCGCAGGGCTTCGGGCGTAACGTCGGCATGAAGCCTTAAAACCGCGATATACTCTTTTCTGTGCTTTAAAATGACGGGTGCGAGCCGCACTGCCCGACCGAGCATTATGATGAGAACGCCCGAAACCATTGGGTCAAGCGTGCCGCCGTGACCGATTTTTGCGACGCTGTCGCCGAATATCTCCTTTACCCACGCCGTTACCTGATGACTTGACGGTCCCTGCGGTTTATCCACCGCAATAATGCCGCAGTTGAGGAGCTTTTGAACTTCGGGACTCAAACCGTTTAAGTCCTTTAGACCCTGTTTTAAGTCCTGTTTTTCTTCGTTCCCGTCAGCACCGTTCATCGCATCACCGTCTTATTCTCGCTGTTTTTCAATCTCTTTCTTTCTAATCTGTCGTATTTCTTTAAAGCAGTCTTAATTATAACAGTCTTAATAGTTAATTACCGTATACGCTGTTAAGTGCCTTTAACGTCCCCTCAAGCGAACCGTCTCCGATAACGGTGGGCATGACCCCGTCGTCCTTCATCCTTTTGGCGGTTACCTCGCCGATAGCGGCGGCAATAATCGGTTTTGACCTGTCCCAGACCGAATACGTAAATGAGTTGGCGCTGGTAAACAGTATTACATCGCATCCAGATAAGTCAAGCGGTTCGTTTGACGCAATGAGCGCATAAATCGGTGTCTCAAATACGTTTCCGCCCGCATCCTTTATGCCCGAAATCAGGTTCGGATTGGGGACATCGGCACGCGGAATGCCGATATTTTTGCCCTTTATCCAGTCCCCGAGATATGAGGTGAAATCATTTGAGTAGAACGAGGTCAGAGTCTCGCATTTCACCCCGAAACTCTCTACGGTCTTTGCCGTCTGCGGTCCGATTGCGACAATACGCGCTTTTCGTCCCGTATCGTCCAGAAGCGGCGTCACGGACTGCGCCGGAAGTGCGCTTGTGAAAAATATGCAGTCGAATGCTCCGGAATTTGCTTTATCAACGAAATTGCGGATATTTTCGGGGTAGAGTTCGGCTTTCATGGGGGATACGATCCGGCATTCGTGACCGTATTTCCCGCACATTTCATTGTCCTTTCCGGATTTTTCCCTGAGGCGGGTTATGGCAATTAACATAGTTTCAATTTGGCGCGATCTGATGATAATATTGCCGTATCCTGTTGCAATCCTTTTGCCGCATCACAGTGCCGAAGATCCTGTGATACAGCGGCATAATTTCAAAATCTCTATATTCCGTGATGACAATTATGCAGAAATATGATCTCTGCCGCAATTTCGGTGATAATCCCGCTCTTCATCGGCATTATTCTGGGCACGATAAGCGGGCTTATCCCAGGGATTCATTCCAATACCGCGGCAGGGCTGATATTATCGGCGGGAACCGGTATTTTTGCGGTTTACGGGGAGACGGGGCTTGCCGTCTGCATGGTTGCGGTCCTAATCGTCCACACTTATCTGGACATCGTGCCCGGCACTTTTTTCGGCGTTCCGGACGCGGATACGGCGCTTTCCGTCCTGCCTGCGCACAGGCTGTGCCTGCTCGGTCACGGCGAAGAGGCGGTAAGGCTCTCAGCCGTCGGCAGTGCCTACGGAACCGTATTCGGACTGGCGATTTTGAGCGTATTTCTGCTTGTTTTGCCCGCGATTCAAGATATGATCGACTGGTGGAGCGGCATAATTCTGATAATCGTGGCGGGCGTCCTCATTGTCTGGTCGGAATCGCCGGAATGGTCATTTGCGGTCTTTTCCCTCTCGGGAATTCTGGGCGTTTTCGCCTTTGAGTATTCGTGGCTCTGCGTCCCGCTTACTGATGCAATCAGTCCGTCATCGGCATCGGTTTTAATGCCGCTTCTGACGGGTCTTTTCGGCATATCCGTGCTCATATTCTCGAAGAAAGGGAGCATGCCGCCGCAGACCTTCGACGGTCTTCACATCGAGCGGCGAAGTATTCTGAAATGCAGCCTTATCGGGACTTTTGCCGGCAGTGTCGTCGGATGGCTGCCCGGTCTTTCGAATGCCTCGGCAAACGCCGTTATTGCGTCATTTGTGAGATTTGATGAGCCGCAATCCTGTGAATCGGAGTCCGACAGTGACGGCGGACCTGACGGCAGACTTGACGGCAGTCGGGGATATATAATAGCCGCAAGTGCCGCGAACACGGCGAATGCATTCATATCAATCGGCGCTTTCTATGCGATAATGCGGATGAGAAACGGCGTTATGGCGGCGTTTTCGCACTTGAAGGAGATCCCCGACCTTACCTTCGTGATTCTCGCCGCCGTAACCGCCGCAATATCGGGTTATATCCTAACAATCGGCTTTTCAAAGGCGGGCAGAATCTTTTCGGATGTCAATGTCCGCAGTCTCGGCATTGCGGTTATTGTTTTCATGACCGCGATTACTCTGCTCTTTACGGGCATTTTCGGGCTGTTTATACTGATTCTGGCGTCGGTTGTCGGCAGTCTGACGCAGATTATCGACATACGCAGAGTCCCCTGCATTGGTGCGGTCATGATTCCCGTAATTCTGTTTTCGTTCGGCATTCTCTGAAGTATCATTTATCATCCATTTAATCATTCATTTAATCATTTATCGAGACAAATCCTTAGTATGCATACTGTGCAGTATTGGTTCGGTGACGTCGGATTAGGCGACGGCGGCGTCCGCAGCGTAAAAATCCTCAAAAAGAGCGGGTCGGAGGAATATGCGGAGCGCTGTCGTAATATGGAGACGGATATGGCGGATTTTGTTCCGTTAAGGGTCGCGGATGCGATTGCGGAGGATATCGGGTTTAAAGACGAAGCCGAATATTTTGAGACTCTTCGTCTTACCACGATTGCGATGGCGGAGTCAAAGATAAAACTCTACTACACCAAGGGGGATATCGAGCTTGTTCAGATGGTCAGGATGCTGGATGAGATGGATAATGTCATCAACCGCCTTATCGAGCGTGCAACCGAGTGGTATATCGTCCAGAATCCCAAATTTTCGCGAAAATACAAGTCCGTAAGCGCAAAGAAGATGGTCGATATCATAAGGCGCGAGAAAAACTCTCTGGGAAGGCTCGGTTACGAGATTGAGCGTCTCTCAAACGAGAGAACGCGCCTTATGCGTGAGATATCCGACAGGGCGGACATTATCGCTCCGAATTGCAGTGCGCTGGTCGGCGGTCTTGTTGCCGCAAGACTCATCTCCCGTGCCGGCAGTCTGTCGCGGATGGCGATGATGCCCGCATCCGCGGTTCAGGTTCTGGGCGCTGAGAGCGCTTTATTCACGCACCTTCGCGGGAACACTCCC
>JAFZMT010000015.1 GCA_017553245.1 Methanomicrobium sp. | reverse complement strand
TAACCAAAAAAATCCTCATCGAAGTGCTTGAAAAATCAAACATTCAGCTGACAGCCGACAGGGACTCAAAGAACGACGCCGGAAAATACAACGCACTCCAGCGCAAATACCTAAAACCACTCAAAGACTGGGGATATATCAAACTCGACGAAAGATCCAAACGTCCGCGAATAGAAATCACGCAGGAAGGCAAAAATGCCCTCATGTTCCTGCGTGATTAACCGCCGTCCTCAAAAGGTATAAAAAGATTCTCACCCAATATATAGAGACTGCTAACGTACCGCACGGTACGTTGGGAGACTCTGAAAAGAAATGCGGTCAAACCGCAAAAGAGTGGTTAGAAAATGACAACAGTATACGACATCCCTCCGGATGTATTAATTGCAAACGTGGCTGGCGAGCTCAAAAAGCTCGATACAATTAAAGCACCGGACTGGGCAGAATTTGCTAAAACGGGCGTACACAAACAGATGCCGCCCAAAGAAGAAGACTGGTGGTACACACGCGCAGCATCCGTAATGCGCCGTGTCTACATCGACGGACCCGTCGGTGTCCAGAGACTGAGATCGTTCTACGGCGGAAAGAAGAACCGCGGATCAAAGCCCAACCGCTTCGCACGCGGATCCGGTTCCGTAACCAGAAAACTCCTCCAGCAGCTTGAAACTGCCGGATACATCCAGAACACGCCCGAGGGACGCATCGTCTCCGCAAACGGCAGAAAGTTCATGGACGCAGTCGCAAACGACTCCAAAGCATCGGCAGCAGAAAAATATCCGGGCTTAAGCAAATACTGAAATCCAAAGGTGATCTTGAATGGGTGACGATGAACTCGCAGAACTCCGCAGAAGGAGAATGGCGGAAATCCAGCGTCAGCAGATGCAGCAGGGCGCAATGGAAGAAGAAATGCAGAGACAGAAACAGGCTGAAGCACAGCTTCACCTCGTGCTCATGCAGATCCTCGAACCCGAAGCACGCGAACGTCTCAACACCATCAAGCTGACCAAACCGGAATTTGCAAAAGCGGTAGAACAACAGCTCGTCCTGCTCGCACAGAGCGGACGCATAAGAGAACGCTTAACTGACGAACAGTTAAAAGTCATCTTAAAACAGCTGATACCGGAGAAAAAAGACTTCAACATCACGCGCAGATAATGAAAGCAGGAGTGCTCTACAGCGGCGGCAAAGACAGCTCCCTTACCGCATTAATGCTCTCAAGGGACTACGAAGTCGAACTCAACAACTTCGTCTTCAACGCCGACACCGACATATCCGGTGTCGAACATGCCGCGGAAGTTCTGGGACTCCCCCTGAAAAAAAGAGTATTTAAAAGCGGACTGCTCGAAAATGTTGTCGATCTGATGGTGGAAAAGGGAAACCCCTCCGACGCTATCAACCTTGTGCACAGGAACGCCATCATGACTCTCGCTGAAGAGTATGATGTTATAGGGGACGGGACACGCCTGAATGACCGTGTGCCCATGCTGACATATGCCGAAGTTCAAAGCCTTGAAGGAAAGCATGGCAGCGCCCTCGTGCGGCCTCTGCTCGGATTCGGAAGAAGAGAAGTCAACCGCCTCACGGACAGGTATTTCACCGTGCAGTACGGCGAAACCGGAACGATGAGAAACGGTGACTACGAACATGAAATCCGTGCGGCATTCAAAGCCAGGGGAATCGATCTCTACAGCATATTTCCAAGCCACCACGAGCAGTCGCTTGTAACCGGCAGAAAATCTGCAAATGACCAATCGGTGAAAAAATGAGCAAAATATCAAAAGCAAGAAAGATCAGACTTGCAAAAGCATGCGAGCAGAACCGCCGCGTGCCCGCCTGGGTAATGATTAAAACAAAACGCCACGTGGTAACTCACCCGTGCAGACGCAGCTGGAGACGCAGCTCACTGAAGGTGTAAGCAAAATGGCAGACATATTAAAAGAGCAGATCTACGTAATCCCTCTTCGCGATGTAAAACTTGCCCCACGCTGGAAGCGCAGCCCCAGAGCAATAAGAGAAGTCCGTGACTTCCTCGCAAAGCACATGAAGAGCGAAGACATCAAACTCGATACAAGCATAAACGAAAAAATCTGGGAACGCGGCAGCGAGAAACCACCCCGCAAAATCCGCGTTCGCGCAATGAAATTTGAGGACGGTCAGGTTCAGGCTGAACTTGCCGAAGAGTAAACAAAATGAATGAAACGATCGACTTCGCCGGTGACGAAAATATCGGTGTATACACACGTGTCTTCGAGGACGTGGCATTCGTGCCCCTTGACGCCCCCGAAGAATACGTGAGTACTATAGAGAAGAGACTTGGTGTTGAGGTAGTACCTACCACAATACAGGGAAGCTCGATCATAGGATCACTGCTTGTGGGCAACAGCCACGGCATGGTTGCAAGCGGACTCGCAACCCGCGAAGAATCCGATGTATTGAAGCGCTACGGAGAAGTGCTCTTCTTAAACCGCACCATGAATGCGGCGGGAAACATCATCCTCGCAAACGACGAATTTGCAATCGTCCACCCGGCAATACCCGAAAAGTACGCTGAAAAAATATCCCTCGCCCTTGACGTCCCCGTCATCATGATGACCATCGGCAACATACCCACGGTCGGCATGGCGGCATCGGCAACCGGACGCGGAATAGTCGTGAGTCCCTCGATTACCGATCAGGAGATAGAGGAACTGGAAAACGTAACCGAACTCCCCATCGGAACCGGCTCCGTCAACATGGGAAGTCACCTCGTCGGAACGGGACTCATAGCAAACAGCAAATCATACCTTGCGGGAATATCCACAAGCGGCTACGAACTTGGAAGAATAGAAGAAGTATTCGGCTTTGAATAAGGAGAAAACAATGGCAGACCAGAAATTTGAGGTGAAAGGCACCTTTAAGAACGGCTACGACTACCAGCCCTTCACGAAAGAGATTGTCGCACCCAACGAAAAGCAGGCAACCGAGAGAGCATACGCGACAATCGGCAGCAAACACCGCCTGGAAAGAAGTTACATCAAAATTGAGACCGTCAAACTCATAGGTGAGTAACTTGGAAAAAGTTGACCCTCGTGAAATACAGATGCTCCAGCAGTATCTTAACGAGTTCGGGCAGGAGATTCAGTCATACACGGCTCAGCTTGAATTACTCGAGCAGAGAAGAGTTGAATCACTGACTGCGGTTGACACAATTAACACAATAAAGGAAAACCCGACAAACACGGTCCTCCTCCAGATAGGCGGCGGAGCATCAATCAAAGTAAAACCTGTGGAAGAGGACACAATCCTCTTAAACATCGGTTCCGATGTCGTCGTGGAAAAAACCTGCGACGAGACGGCAACCTACCTGACTGACCGCGCAACTGAGATGGAGGCACTTGAAAAGAAATTATCCGAATCTATCTCACAAATGCAGAAACAGGCAAACGAGATCGCTAAAAAGATTGAAACCGCATACAAACAGTTACAGGCGGCACAGCCCAAACAGTAAAACGTAAGCGGCTACAATCATTAGTGTAAATATCCGGCATAATCATGTTCAAGTCTCTGAAAGAAAAACTCAAGGGTGTTTCAAAAGGACTCGGATCCCGCGTCGACAAAGCGGTGATCAGCGAAAATGAGGTCGAAGCGGAGGAAACCCTCCCCCGAGACCTTCAAAACGGACCCGAAACACAACCCGTAACGAAAACGGACGATACTGTTTTAGACACCGCCGACGGCGGCATTGATGAAGAGGAAGAGAGTTACCTCCCCGAAATAAAAGAAACGGGCGAAGATACTCAAAAAACAAAG
Organism: Methanomicrobium sp.; assembly: GCA_017553245.1. Classification (GTDB taxonomy): domain Archaea; phylum Halobacteriota; class Methanomicrobia; order Methanomicrobiales; family Methanomicrobiaceae; genus Methanomicrobium. The sequence continues at coordinate 12,527 of JAFZMT010000015.1, read as the reverse complement.
AAAGGACTCTTCGGATTCGCAAAAAAGGACAAATCCGAAACCGGGGAGGACAAACCGAAGAAAACCGGATTCGGCTCCAAACTCAAAGTCCTCATAACCGAACGCGAGATCCTCCTCTCCGAGAAGGACATAAGCGAACCGCTCGAAGAACTTGAGATAAGCCTGCTCGAAAACGACGTCGCCTTCGATGCCGCAAACGAAATAATCGAGCAGATGAAGACACAGCTTATCGGTCAGAAACGAAAGATACGCACCTCATCCGAGGAGTTCGTAACCGAAGCCTTAAGGAACGCACTTCTCAACGTCCTCGGAGAGGGCTTCTCGCTTACCGATTACATCGACACCCACGAAAAACCCGTCAAGGTCTTATTCACGGGCGTCAACGGCGCGGGCAAGACAACGACCATAGCCAAGGTCGCACACTACCTCAAGAAGAACGGCTACTCCGTGGTAATCGGCTCCGGCGACACCTTCCGTGCCGGCGCCAACGAGCAGATGAAGACACACGCCGAGAGAGTGGGCGTAAAGGTCATCAGTCATCAGGAAGGCGCGGACCCCTCCGCGGTCTTATTCGATGCCGTAAGCTACGCAAAAGCCCACAACATCGACGTAGTCTTAGCCGACACCGCAGGGCGTTTCCACAACCGCACCAACCTCATGAACCAGCTCGACAAGATTCGCCGCGTCATCAACCCCGACATCGTCGCCTACGTCGATGAAGCCGTCGCGGGCAACGACGCCGTAATCAGGTCGGTAGAGTTCAACAACACCGTAGGAACCGATGTCGTCGTCCTCACAAAAGCCGACATGGACACTAAAGGCGGAGCGGCAATCTCAATCACCTACACCATCAAAAAACCCGTCATGTTCCTGGGCGTCGGTCAGGGATACGATGATGTAATACCCTTTGAGCCCCAAAAGTTAGTCGATGAACTTCTCGGAGATGATGAATAATGCTTGACAGGCTCGGCTCCGGACTCAAGGACGCACTCAAAAAACTCGCCGGAAAGACCGTCATCGACAAAGCCGCGGTCGACGAACTCGTAAAAGACCTGCAAAGAGTCCTCTTGCAGTCCGACGTCAACGTAAAACTCGTTATGGGACTCTCAAAGTCCATAAAGGAGAGGTCGCTCAACGAAGAACCGCCCAAAGGCATGACCGTCCGCGAACATGTCCTGCGCATAGTCTATCAGGAACTCGTAAAGCTCATGGGCGGCGAGGTCGAGGTCACACTCGGACCCCAGACCATCCTCATGGCTGGACTTCAGGGCAGCGGAAAGACGACGACGACCGCAAAACTCTCCAGATACTTCCAGAGAAAGGGACTCCGCGTCGGCGTCATCTGTGCCGATGTCTTCAGACCCGGCGCCTACGAGCAGATAAAGACGCTCTGTAACAAGATAAACGTCCCCTGCTACGGCGAGGTCGGAAACACGAACGCCGTCGAGATAGTCACGCACGGTATGCAGGAATTAAGCGGCGTCGAGGTCCTCATAGTCGATACCCAGGGCAGACACGCCCTCGAGGACGAACTCATCGACGAGATAATTGCCTTAAACGAACTCACGAACGCCACCCACAGATGGCTCGTAATCGACGCCGCTCTCGGTCAGCAGGCGCGTGAACAGGCAAAACGCTTCCACGAAGCCATCAGCATCGACGGCGTCATCATCACCAAGATGGACGGAACAGCAAAGGGAGGCGGCGCACTTTCCGCCGTAGCCGAAACGCAGTCGGGAATCGTCTTCATCGGAAGCGGCGAGACCATCGAGGACATAGAGCGCTTCGACCCCGACAGCTTCATCTCAAGGCTCCTCGGAATGGGCGACCTTCACGCACTCATAGAGCGTGCCGAAGAAGCCATGGGCGACGAGGACTTCGACGTCAACGCCATGATGAACGGCAAGTTCACCCTCCGCGACATGTATAAGCAGCTCGAGTCCTTAAAGAAGATGGGACCCTTAAAGCAGGTCATGTCAATGCTCCCCCTTGGCGGAATCGAGATACCGCAGGACGCCTTCGATGTCACCGGCAAGAAAATGGAGCGCTACAAGGTCATCATGGACTCCATGACCGCCGCGGAACTCGACAACCCCTCAATCATCAGCGGCAACCGCATCTTCAGAATCTCCAAGGGTGCGGGTTCCACGCCCGAAGAAGTCCGCGAACTGCTCAAATACTACAAGACCATGCAGAGAACCCTCAAAGGCTTCAAAGGCATGGGCGGCTCCAAGTTCGGAATGCAGAGACTCATGAAGAAGTTCGGCGGCGGCATGTAAGTGTTCGTGTTAACATGAAACGCTTCCTCATAATCGGACACAAAGCCCTCACCACGGGCAGCTTCTCTCTTAACGACATGCCCGGAAGTGCCGGAAGAATGGACGTCCTCTGCCGCTGCGTCAACTCCTGCTTCTTCCTCTCGCATGACTTAAGGCGCGACGTCGAATGCTTCCTCGTCCTCCTCGGAGAACCCGACGCACCCAAAATCGTCAAATTCTCCGGCGAAAAGGTCAGATACCTCAACCCCGACGAAAGAAGTGCGGGCTCGCTCCTTCAGAAGGCGCTCGCCCTCCCCTGCACCGAAACCTTCCGCGAATCCACACGCGGAGTATACGTAAGACGCGGCGGACTCAAAGAACTCCTCGACGAGTTTAAGGACGAAAACGGCGCAAGCCTCTTCGCAATCCTCGACGAGAACGGAACCGACATAAGGGAAATCCCGCCCGAAGAGACGCCGACCGCCTTCATCCTCTCCGACCACATGAACTTCACGGAGGAAGAGGAAGAACTGATAAAAGACCTCAGGCGAATATCCGCCGGTCCCAAAGTCATGCACGCCGACCACACAATCATCGTCATCCTAAACGAACTTGACAGGAAGAATCTATGACCTCCATAACCGAAACAACGGAGAAGATACTGGAATACGGTCCGATATGCGACCACTGCCTCGGAAGAATGTTCGGCAAAAGCTCGCACGGGCTTTCAAACGACGAACGCGGAAAAGCCCTGAGAGTAGCCTTAGCCCTCGAAAAGAACGTTCCCTACGAAAAAGAGACGCAGACCTGCTGGATCTGCGGAAACGCCTTCGAAAAAACGCGGGAATGGGCTGAAAAGGCAAAGGAACTCCTCGCACCCTACGAGCACAAATCCATCCTCGTCGGCTGCAAAGTCCCGCCCCTCATGACCGAAAGCGAAGAGATGATCTGGACCGACCTTGAACTTCAGAACCCCGAACCGCTCAAAGCCGAGTTCAACCGCGAAACCGGCAAAGCCATAAGCGCAATCACGGGCAGCGAAGTCGACTTCAAACGCCCCGACATCGTCGTCTTCTGCGACCTTGCGACAGGCGGCGTCGAACTTCAGGTCAACTCCCACTTCGTCTACGGCAGATACCTCAAATACGAGCGCGGCATACCCCAGACACACTGGGACTGCAGAGTCTGCCACGGCGCAGGCTGCGAGCGCTGCAACTTCACCGGCAAAATGTATCCCGACTCGGTCGAAGAACTCATCGGAAGACCGGTAATCGAAGCCTGCGGCGCGGAAAAAGTCATCCTCCACGGAGCGGGACGCGAGGACATAGACGCAAGAATGATAGGCACGGGAAGACCCTTCGTCCTCGAGATAGTCGCCCCGAAAAAGCGCAGTATTCCGCTTGAAGAACTGGAAGCGCTCGTAAACAAAAGCGCCGCGGGAAGAGTCGAAATCAGGCTCGACCACGTCAGCAGCCGGCAGGAAGTGGAAACCATTAAATTAGGTAAAGCGCATAAAAAATACAGCATTCTGGTAGAAGTAGAAGGCGATTATTCCATAAATGACGTCAGATTGGCTCTTAAATCTCTGAAAGGTGCTACAATAGACCAGCGCACCCCCGACAGAGTCTCGCACAGGAGAGCCGACCTTGTCAGAAAACGCCAATGTCTGGATATCGAGTGCGAAGGTATGGAAGACGGTCTTTACAGGATTACGGTCCTCGGAGACGCCGGACTCTATATCAAGGAACTCATATCGGGTGACAACGGCAGGACGGTTCCGAGTTTCGCTGAAAAACTCGGCTGCCCCGCTCATGTTACCAGCCTTGATGTCATCATGGTTGAAGGGGTCGTCCCCGAAAAACAGAAGCAAGAAAATTAATCGGAGATCTAAAAATGGCACATCACAACGGTCAGAAAAAGAAGACTCGATATAAATATAAGAAAGACCTCAGAGAGCGCGGAATGGCTCCCGTAACGGCAGCAATCCAGGAATTCGAACCAGGACAGAGAGTTCACATCGTAGTCAACCCCAGCGTTCAGACAGGAATGCCGCACCGCAGATTCCACGGAAGAACCGGTGTAGTAGTCGGAAAACAGGGACGTGCATGGGTATTGGAGATCGCCGACGGCAACATGACCAAGGTCGTAGTCTCATTACCCCAGCACCTGAGAGCACAGAGATTATAACTACCTGTAATCTCATAAACATCATAATCATTTTTAAATCGGTGATTGGCATGAAAGTAAAAGGAATCATCAGTGAAGAGAGGATTACACTTCCGGAATTACGCAGTTCACTTCAGAAGATAGAGGCGGCACGTCTTGAATCCGGATCGGAGATGTCATACGAATTAAGACGCAGCATCGAGCATGCCAATCACCTCTCCAAGGAGACTGCGGAATCCTCACGTGACCTGGTTGAGAAACTCCTCGAACTCGAGAAGATGAAGCCCGACATTGCATACAGAATCGCGTCAATCATGCCCAAATCGCGTGACGAACTGCGTGCAATCTATGCAAAGGAGCGTTTCACCCTCTCGGGAGAGGAACTTGACGAGATTCTTGATCTGGTAAAAACCCACTTCTAATCTTTTATTTGGGGGGCGCTTTTCATGAAATCCGATAAGAAAGAGCTGTACGCTTTAATCCTTGACGTTCTTCCGATGACCGGCGGCGACCCGCGTCGTCCGCAGTTCAAGAAAGAACAGCTTGTCCAGGCCGTGGGCACCGAGCAGTTTAAACTCCTCGAGCTTGTTCCCAAGGTCGCCGACGTTCAGGTCAACGACAGAGTTTACATCGGCGACAAGGAACGCGACAAGATTGAGAAGGTCAAACGCCGCATAGGCTACGGCGACCTGACTCAGACGGCAAAACTCGAACTGCCCTACGCCGTGGAACGCATCGTGACCGAAAACGAGGAGAAGTTCGTGGACTTCTTCAACAAAGCCGTCCCGATTACGTCAAAGCAGCACATGCTCCACCTCCTCCCGGGCGTCGGCAAAAAGATCCTCTGGGAACTCCTTGAGGCACGCGAGAAGCAGCCGTTCACGTCCTTTGCGGATATCGCCGAGCGCGTGAAATCGGTTCCCAAACCCGAGCAGATGGTCATAAAGAGAGTAATGGAAGAGCTTGAAGACCCCAATGTAAAATACCACATTTTTACATTGAAGTAATCCTCTTTTAAATGCACCATGAGAGGAGAGCGAGAGCATGAGAGCGCCCCACGATCAGCATTTTCTCGCCGATGAGGATGCCGTCGGAAAAATAGCGTCCTTCACCGGCATCGACGGCGTAACCGTCCTCGAGATCGGTCCGGGGCGCGGCGTTCTCACCCGTGCTCTCCTCGACCGCGGCGCAAAGGTTATCGCCGTCGAACTCGACGGCACTCTTCTTCCGCATCTCGAATCGGCATTCGCCGACGAAATCGCCGCGGGAAAACTCACAATCGTCCACGGCGATGCCATCCGCTGCGAAATTCCCCCTTTTGAGAAGGTTGTCGCCAACCTGCCCTACTCGGCATCATCCAAGATTACCTTCCGCCTCCTCGATATCGGCTTTAAAGAGGCGGTTCTCATGTATCAGAAGGAGTTCGGCGAGAGGATGATTGCCCTCCCCGGAAGCCCCGACTGCGGAAGGCTCTCGGTCATGGTTCAGACTTATGCGAAGGTAATGCCGCTTCTCGAACTCGGTCCCGAGTCGTTTTCGCCGCCGCCGGAGGTCGACTCGTGGGTGGTAAGAATCACCCCGAAGTCCGAACCTACATACCCGATAAGCGACCGCAAACTCTACGCCGTCCTCGTCCGCGAAGCCTTCTCGCACAGGAGAAAGACGCTGAAAAAAGCGCTTCAGAACTCCGCACACGTCATCGGAAAAGACACGACGGCATCGATAATCGCCAATGCCCCCGAAGACCTCTTAAAGAAGCGTGCCGAAGAGCTCACGCTCAAAGAGTGGGCAATGCTTACGGATTCGGCGACGGCGACGAACCGCGACTGAAAATACCAACCCCAAAAAAACAAACTGAAAAAAAACTGAAAAAATTTTAAAAATATTTTTATTTTTTTAATAATTGCACTCTTACGTCCTTACTTCCCGCACTCACGCACTGCCGCTGCCCTTCTCCGCCGTCCACGAAAGCACAATCGCAATCAGGATAACGACAAGCGAAGCCGTAACGGCGCCGTTCATCATAACAAGGGCATCCGAGGCAGAGGCACCCTCCGTATTGCTTAGGAAGACATTCTTCAGTATTGCCACAATGCCGATGGACACAGCCATTCCGAGCATCCTCGTCGTCGAAAGCGTTCCCGAAGCCATACTGTATTCCGCCTCGGTAACCGAATCCATAATCGCCGTGCTGTTGGGCGTAACGAAGATTGCAATGCCCACGCCGAACAGAGCTTCGACGGCAATCATCTTCCAAAGCTCCACGGCAACGCCGCAGGTGTATAAAACCGCAAGACCTGCGGCAATAACCGCAAGTCCCGCAACCGTGCCGTATTTCGGAGTAACGTCCTTAATGAACCTGTCAATCAGATTCAGCAGCAGAACGCCGAAGCCAACCGCGGCTATCGTCGCCGCAATACAGGCGGAGGTAAGCCACTCCACCCCGGGCATCTCGGCGCCGACGAAGAACGCAAATATAAGACCCGCAACGCCGACGCAGAAACTCGGAACGAGGAGTTTCTTCGAGAGCAGATGATCGTAGAACCTGCCGACGAAAATCGTGAACAGAACCAGAACAAGCCCCTGAGTCGTCACGATTATCGCACGCGGCAGCGCATCCGTAATACCCCAGACATTCGTCAGATACACCGAGATAAGCGAACCCAGAGAGTAAATCGCGACATAGTAGAGCAGGTTTGCGCCGTTGTTGAACGAAAAACTGCGGTTTTTAAGTATCAGGTCAATCGGCACAATCGGATTGGCATTCTTACGCTCATAGAAGGTGAACGCCGCCAGAATCACAAGACCCGCGACAAGCACACCCGCCGCCGTCACGGCAGGCAGTTTCGAGAAACCGTAGAGCGCCATCGACATGCCCGCGATGAACAAAAGAGCGCCCACGTAATCATATCTTCCCGTATCCGTAACCTTATCGTCGGGGACATAGACAATCGCAAGAACAAGCGAGACAAGCGCAATCGGACAGAGTATCAGATAAACCGCCTGCCAGCCGAAGAAATCCGTGAGCACTCCGGCAAGAAGCGGACCGGCAAGCTGACCGAGGAAAACTCCCGTCATCGCGACACCGATTGCCGTTCCCCTCAGTTCGGCATCGACAGCCGAAGAAAGCAGTGCAATCGCGGTGCCGAACATAAGCGCGTTGCCCAGACCCTCTATCGACCTCATAAAGATAACCGCCTCGCCCGACGGAGAAAGCCCTATACCCAGCGAACCGACGCCGAGGAGCAGAACGCCCAGGCAGAAGAAGAGCTTCTTACTGTATTTATCGGCGAGTCTGGCGGCGGGAATAAGAAACACCGTCGACGCCAGGAGATATATCGTCAGAATCCAGCCGTACATCTCCCAGTACAGAGCGCCCTGCGGATACCCCAGACCGGTGAGCATGTTCGGGAGCGCGATATTTGTCGCTTCACCGATGAAGGGCGGCAGAAAACACGCCATTGCCACGGTAACGGCAATTATCGTCTCTTTCAGACTAAGATGCATATTAACCATTATGCATTCGGTATTGTAAGTACTTCAATAATAATCAGTCGTTTTGATCACAATTGAGAAGGCTATCAGAAAAGGTAAACAAAACAGGTTGACGTGACAAAAAAGAATAAGGGTTAATCGGATGCCGTTCAGAAAACGACTTCCTTTCCGCTGACGCCGTCTATGTAGAGAATCCTCTCGTCATGCCCGCAGGCTGCCGTGACCTTATAGACGGGATAATAAATCGTCTCAAAGCCGACAATCTCCGAGGTCGCCTCGATAATCTTAAAGACCGTTCTCACATCGCTCTCCTCGACAAGCCTCTTCTCGACGTAGCCGCCGTCAATCTCCCCCATCTTGAGGTCAATCCTGACCTCGTGAGGCTTCAATGCCGGCAGATGAGTCTCTACAAGCGGAACATATACGGGCTTATCCGACTCGCCGAGCGTATCCGACTCCGTAATGAGTTTCTTATCCGTAAGAGTCGAGATGACCTTATCCACTATCTTCTTGGGATGCTTTGTACCTGCTTCAATCTCCGCGGCAGTCTCTCCCCTTATCGGCATGGTATCAAGAATCTCGACGCATGCCTCATCAAGACCGATATATTCCTCAATGAACGATCTGTATTTCAGACCCGCGTCAATTTCGACAGCCTTTGCGTTTCGCCCGTCTATAAGATAGCAGGTCCTCTTTGTGCCCTTCCGCAGAATGCCGCCGATATACTTCACCGTGACCTTTACAAGCGGAATATAGACCAGATCCGCCGACAAAAGTCTCTCTTCGGTGCCGAACCCGAACTTCCGCTTCTTAAGCCTGCCCGTCGCGTGGCTCAGCGCCTCCTCGCGGTCGAGAACCGGCAGAATAGCCTCTTTATTCACGCGCTCGGCAACCAGCGGCTTTCCTCTGCCGACGGGAACACGTTTTGCGGGCTTCTTCCCCGCATCATCGGACACAGCCGCGACTTTATCCTTCTTTGCCGAAGCCTTCGCGGGCTTTGTCGTCTTACGCTTCGCCGGTGACTTCCCGACAACGTCGGGTAAAACCTCGACCGAATCCGAACCCGCGGAATCCGAAGACACCGCCGATGCCGAACCCGCAGCCAATCCCGCAGAACCCGCCGCCGGACTCAAATCCGAATCCGAACCCGAATCGCCGCGCTTCTTTCCGCCCCTGCCCGAAGACGAACCCGAAAAGCCGTCATCGAAAGTAATCTCCTCCGAATCGCCGTCTATGAAATCAATTCCCGCATCGCCGCTTCCCGAACCCGAAAACTCAATCGGAGCCTCATCGCGGGAACCCTCCAGAATCTCGGCATCGGAATCGGGGAAGGAATCAAACTCGGGCTCCTCCGCATCCTCCTCGGGATAATCGCCGTACTCATCCGAATCGCCGTAATCATCGTAATCCTGCGAATCGGATGCCGAATCGAAATCCTCCTCTTCCTCGGGGAGCGGGTCTTCCTCCGTCGATATTTCGCGGTATTCCAGAAGCGGAGTCAGACCGCGGTGCTGAGTCTCGCGCCTGCCGAACCGCATCTTCGTCTTCTCGCGCACCAGATTGCCCATAACGTAGAAATCGCCCGGGTTAAGCGTCGTAAGCTCCTCGACCTCCTGCTTGGAACTGAAGAAGAGACCGACCGCCTTGAGATCGTTATCAATCGAGAGCTTGCCGATAATCTGATTGTTGCACTGCGAAAGCACGTTCTTCGTCACAATCGCCGGACGCTGGGTTGCGACCATAAGCCCCAGCCCCCTCTTCCTGCCTCTCCTCGATATCTCCTCAATCTTCTTTATCGAGTCCTTTGACTGCGGAATGAACTTATCCGCCTCCTCGACAATCAGGAGATAGGGTTTACGCTGATCGGTTGCCACCTCGTAAAGCTCGTGAGTCATCTTCGAGACCCGCGGAATCATATCAATCTCGGAGACGTCGTAGATAACGGGGCGGCTCTCGGCAACGGCTCTCTGAAGAATGTGGCGGATATTGACCTTCTCGATATCAAAGTCCATGGTGATGCTGCCGGTTCTGGAATCCCCGCCTTCCGCACCTATCCACCAGATATTGTCGAACTTCTCCTTAAGCGAGTAATACTCCCCCTCGGTATCGATGAGGCAGAACCCGATATTGTTCCTGCACATCTTCTCGCATAAAACGGCAATACTCCAGCTCTTACCCGCACCCGACTGGGCAATAATACATGTCCTGCCGGTAACAAGCTCCTGTGCATCGACATAAAAGTCACGCCCCGCGGCTTTTCCGATCTTAAGTTCCATATAATCCCCGTTATTATTATCGATATTTAGCCTCAAAACATTTTAAGAATATTGTTTCCGTCGGAGTTGTCCGGGCATTCCCGCTTTTCCGACAGTCCCCTCCGACTCCCGCATACCCTGACTCGCCCCGAACTCCGCCCGAAAAACCCGCGTAAGCTATTTTGTCATAAAAGACAAAGTCTTAAAAATGTTTGCGGAAGATGAGGGACAGGTCTATCAGCCCGAAAGCGACACCTATCTGCTCTTAAAATGCGCAGTCGCGACCGCAAAACCCGACGACACAATCCTTGAAATCGGAACCGGAAGCGGTCTCATCGCACATGAGATGAGCAAAATCGCGGAAAAGACCTTTGCCGTCGACATCAACCCCCACGCCTGCATCGCCGCAAAAAAACTCGGTCTTGAGGTAATCCGAAGCGACCTCTTCTCCGCTCTCAAAAGCGGCGGCAGATTCACCCTCGTCCTCTTCAACCCCCCCTATCTTCCCACAAAACCCGAGGAAAGAATCGACGACTGGCTCGAATACGCCCTCGACGGCGGCATTACCGGCAGAGACACCGTGGAAAAGTTTGCCGACGGACTCGCCGCCGTAATGGACACATACGGCAGATGCCTCCTCCTCATCTCCTCGCTTACGGGAATTAACGAGGTCAGCGCGTACTTCAAGTCAAAAGGCTTCATCTCCCTCGTCGTCGCCGAAGAAAAACTCGAGGACGAAAGCCTCTTTGTCCTGCAGATCAGCCGCGACCTCTGCCGCATCTGAAACGTAAAACGCATCAGAGGTGAATCGGACGCGGGGACGTAAGGGCGGAATGCGGGGGCGCACGATTACACCGACATTGCACTTACATTACACAGACCCGCATTACACTGACAACTGACCGCATTACACTAAAACTATAAATTAACGGATTCAATTCATTAAAAGAACAAGGGATACGAAAATGAAAATAACACTCCCCGACAAGATAATCATCGAGCGGAAAATTCAGCCCTCCGTGATACGCGACATCTTAAAAAGCCTCGACATAAACCCCTCATCGGTAATCGTCGCCAAAAACGGCAATATCGTCCCCGACGACGTCATAATCGAAGATGCCGATGAACTCAAAATAATCGCCTTCGCACACGGCGGATAAACGATGGATAACCCCAACCTTTGCGGCATCTGCGGCAAACCCGCCGCGGTCCGTCTCGACAACCCGCAGCGCAGGCTCTGCGCCGACCACTTCATGAAAGACGCCGAAGAACGCGTCTTTAAGGCAATCGACGCCGAAAACCTCATCAATGACGGCGACAGAGTCCTCGTGGGGTTGAGCGGCGGCAAAGACAGCACGGCTCTCATACTCATATTAAGCGAATATGTCAAATCGCACCCCGACGTAAAGCTGATTGCGGTAACAATCGACGAAGGCATTGCCGAATACCGCGAAGACACGATAAAAGCCGCGGAACGCCTCGTTGAGCACACCGGCGTCGAACACAAAGTCATCTCCTTCACCGAACTCTTCGGAGACACCCTCGACAGACTCGTCGCCGACCGCAAAAACCTCGCATGCAGCATCTGCGGAGTCCTGAGACGCCGCTCCTTAACCGAAGCCGCACGCCGATATTCCGCCGACAGAATCGCCACCGGACACAACCTCGACGACGAAGCCCAGTCCGTCCTCATGAACATGCTCCGCGGCGACCGCCCCTCCCTCATACAGGACACCTCGCTCGGATATGAGGGGCATTTCGTCCCGCGGATAAAACCCCTCGCCGTCCTCTCCGAAAAGGAGATCGTCACCTACATAATGCTCAAAGGCTTCTACACCCCCCTGCCCGAATGCCCCTACGCTACAACCGCGCTCAGAATGGATGCACGAAAGATAATCGGCATTCTCGAGGAGAAATACCCGGGAACAAAACTCAACATCGTGAAGTTTCGAAACGGCATCAGAGAGCATGTCCCCTGCATGCCTAAAGGAAAACCCGGCACCTGCAGAATCTGCGGGGAACTCACAAGCGGCGACGTCTGCATGGTCTGCAAAGTCTTAAATAGGGACAGATAGAGACAAATCAGACAAATATGATAAATTAACCCGCTCTCCTGCGGGGATTTATGCGGAGATACCGCGGGTACTAAATTATATAACATACAAGAACTATTCAAATATTATTCATATCTGCCGTTCATCAGCCGGCACAAATCGCCGGCTGCCGGCTCAACACCGTAATCACGGGGGGACCTGTACGGAAACAGACAAAGAAATGCTTCATCGTCTGAACAATGAACTGATAAAGCACAAAGAACTCATAATTGCCTTCTCCGGCGGAGTCGACAGCGCAT
>JAFZMT010000149.1 GCA_017553245.1 Methanomicrobium sp. | reverse complement strand
TAAGTTTCTCTTTTTCGGGATCCCATGTCGGCACTTTCTTGCCGAAGAGCATCAGAATGCCCACGAGAATCGCCATCTCGATTATGAGGGTAATCCAGACATTGAGTCCGAAACCGACAAGGAGATAGCCCACGATTACAACCGCCGCTATCGAGACGGCATAGTAAATCTGAGTATCGACGTGGTCGATGAGACTGCATCCCGCACCCATGGACGAGAGAATCGTCGTATCCGATATCGGAGAACAGTGGTCACCGAAGATGGCGCCCGTCAGCACACCCGACGAACAGACGACAATGTAGGGATAAATTGAGTCAAGCTCATTGCCGTTGCTGTGCCCCGAGATTGCCGCCGAAAGCGGAATAACGAGAGGGAGCAGAATTGCCATCGTTCCGTAAGCGGTTCCCGTCGCAAACGAGATAAGACCGGCGATTACGAAGATGAGCGCCGGCACAATCCACATCGGCAGATTCTCGGAGAGTGCGCCGATAAGGTAATGGGCTGTTCCGAGGTCGCCGATGATTGAACCGATTGACCATGCAAGTATGAGAATGATACAGACATAGAGCATTGACTTCATGCCGTGCGCCCACGTCTCGATACCCGTCTTGAGCGTGAAGATTTTCTGAGCGAAACCCATCACGACCGCGACTATACAGGCGAGAAGTGCCGCCTGGAACAGAACGATACTCGCATCGGAGGAACTGTATGCCTCGCGGATGGCATCAAGCGTGCCCAGAGTCACGAACTCCTCAGCCGTGATAAGACCGTCTCCCGCCATGATGGCGTTGGCGCCGTTGGTGTAGAAGAGGATAATCGCCGAGAATATCAGAACGCCGATTGGGACAATTGCATTCCAGATACTGTAGGGATTTGCCTTCTCCGAGGTTTCCAGAACGCCGCATTCGTCACTCACGGTATTCTTTGCGGGATCGGCTTCGTTAACGTCGTCGGGGACTTCCGAGCCCGCACGGATTGTCTCTCCCGTCTTCCTTGCGCGGATTTCCGCGGCAAGCATGGGACCGTATTCTCTGAGGAGAAGCGCGGATGCGAAAACAAAGAAGAGTGCAAGGATGTTGTAGAAGCGATACGGAATCGTGTCGATGAAGAGACTGTAAGCCGAAATGCCCGTAATGCCGGCGATTTCGAGACCTTCGTTGAGGTTGACAAGCTCCGTTCCAATCCATGTGGATATGACGAAGATTCCGGCAATCGGAGCGGCGGTTGAATCCACGATATATGCGAGGCGCTCACGCGAGATGCGGAACTTGTCGCAGACCGGTCTCATAATCGGACCGATGATGAGTGCGTTTGCGTAATCATCGAAGAAGATGATGAAACCGATTATCCATGTCGTGAGCTGTGCGCTTCTGGGACCCTTTGCCCATGACTTTACACTCTCGGCAATCGCGTGCATTCCGCCCATGCGGGTTATAAGCGCGATTAAAGCGCCGATGACCAGAACCTGCATGAGAATACCGGCATTCCAGCGGTCGGCGAATGTGCCGATGAAGTATTCCGTCGACGAGAAGAAAGCGCCTGCGACGGCACCGAGTATGTCGCCATGCATGAGTGAAAGTATCCATGCGCCCGACAGAACGCCGAGGAAAAGTGAAAGAATGACGTTTCTTGTGAGGAACGCCAGTACCAGTGCGAGTACCGGCGGAATAAGCGTCAGAATTCCGAGTATTGCCGCGGCTTCCTTACCGCCGGCGCCGTCCGGCGCAGCTCCCGTTATGCCGGAAATCAGAGGCACAAGGAATGCGGCGAGGACTACGACCGTTGCGGCTATATCCGCAGTTGATGATTTCTCAATAAGACTAACCATAATACCATACCATATCCCGATCTGCAAAACCAATCTGCAATAACGATCTGCAAAATTTGCGGGATTAATGAATATCGACGTTAAAATTATTTATATTATTTTAATTGATTGCAATTGACAACGGCGATTGGGATTATTAAAAGTTGCCGTAAAAAGAAGATTTCGGTTCAATTCACGGAATGAGATCAAAACATGATTTACAAAAATGCAGGAATAAACTAATTACCAAAAACAGCTTCAAAAACGCATCAAAATAAGAAAAAGCGCCGAGAAAGAGATTTGAACTCTTGAGGTGAAACACCAGTGGCTTTCAAGGCCACCGCCTTTCCGGACTAGACTACCTCGGCTCACGAATGTTCACGTAAGAAAGTTCACGAAGAAACTTCAAAACTTCCGTGCATGACGTGCGCTAATAATATTGTCGTATTAGCTTAAAAATATGATGATATTGTCTTGGGATATTCTGTTTTAATATTCTGTTTTGAGATTCTCTTTTGAGATTTTGCGTTGTTTTTGGTTTGTTATTCGTTTTGTTATTCGTTTTGATATTTCCGTTTTGCTTATCTGCGGCGGATGAACATTGCAATGCCGAGGGCAACAAACGCGGAGAGCATCGCAATCGGCATGATACTGCCCGACTGCTGACTTTCCGCGGGTTTAACGCTGTCCACGAGCTGTCCCGCATTATTATTGACCGTCACCATCGTAGCGCCGTCAACGAAGATTGTCGCATAACCGCTGTCGGTCGAATCCGCAGGATAAACCTTCACATAGACGATGCCGCCCGTAACGGGGATTGAAAATTTCTCTTCGCCGTCGCCGGTGCGGTCATTGACCTTGCCGTACTTGCCTTCGTCATCGCGATATTCGACAATCCAGTCGCAGTTGTTTGAAGTCGAAACCGTAAGCATACCCGGCTTTGTGGAGATCTCGAAGCATGCCGGACTTCCCGCCGACGAAAACGTCTGCGAATTTATCGTCTTCGGCGTCGCCGTTGTGGGCTTTGCCGTCGGCGCTGTCGTGGGCGCCGCTGTCTGAGCCGCCTTTACCCGCGATTCGAACTCCTGATACCTGATAAGCCCTTTCTGATCGAGGAAAGCGACGTTGTAAATACCGGGTTTGGTAATCGGCACATCCTTACTGAAGTAACCGTCCTTATCCGTGCCTATCCACTCCGCAGGTGAAACCGTGCCGCCGTATTCGTCGTCGACGCGAATCTGAATACCCGAACTTCCGCGTGTCGTGCTCTGTCCGGCAACGTTGAGAACGCCGTTATACTCCTGAATCAGCGGCGACGAAATCACAATCTCGCTTTTGCGGTCGACGACATTGAACAGCTTGAAACTCGTCGAACTTGAACCGAGTCCGATATTGTTCCTGTCGACGATCTCAAGACGGTATTTGCCCGCATCGAGCCTTGATGTCGGAATCTCGACACTCCAGACGCCGCCCGACTGAATCGTAAACGGATATCTGCCGACCTCATTCTTCTGCATATCCTGTGTAAAAAGCACAATCTCAAGGGAGTTTCCCGCCGGAATCGTGCTCGTTCCTTCCAATACGAGCGCATCCCCCATATTCAGCTCCGTCGGCATATCAAAGTTTATGACATAAGCCTGAGCGCCGCAGGCGACAAATGCAAGGAGGATTAACGCATAAGCAATCCTTTTCATATGTATCAGTTTCATTTTTTGACTTATATATCCTTTTGACAACCGGTAAGTTGTTATTTAAGGCGTTTGCGGCTGTGACCCGCGGCATATGAACGCTATATGACCCGCGAAGCTGCCGCCGAAGCCGCCCGCAAACTGCCGACTGCAAATTGTTTTCATATCGCAGATCAAATTCTATAGAGATCAATGACACCCGAATACAGCGACAGAGTCGAAAAACCGCTTGCATCCTGGACAGGCAAAGAGACTCACAACGGAGAAATTATCGATTGCCTGACGATAATCTTCAAATCCGGCGGCTGCTCGTGGAATCGCTGCAAAATGTGCGGTTACAAAAGCGAGCGCTACCACAACATTTCATGCGACGAACTCACCGAAAATATCAAACGGCAGCTTGCATATGTGCTCTCGGAATACAAAATCGAGAAATTTCCGCTGATAAAGATATTCACATCCGGCAGTTTCTTCGATTCAAACGAAGTCCCCCCCGCGGCAAGAGACGCAATCGGGGCGGCGTTCCGCGGCAAAACCATAATTGCCGAGTCCAGAACCGAGTATGTCAAATCCGACATCCTTGAAAGATTTCGGGAGATAATGGATGACGGCTCCCGGAAAACGCCGCTTTACGTAGCAATGGGACTTGAGACCTCAAATGACTTCATCCGCGAAAAATGCATAGACAAAGGTCATACCTTTGAGGATTTCAAAACCGCGGTCTCAAATGCCCGCAAAGCCGGATGCGGCACCAAGACATACCTCATGATGAAACCGCCGTATCTAACCGAACTTGAGGCAATGAACGACATGCAAAGCTCAATCAAGGACGTAATCCCGTATTCGGACATAATCTCAATGAATCTCTGCAATATCCAGAACATGACCGAGGTCGAGAAACTCTGGAAACAGAACGCATACCGACCGCCGTATCTCTGGAGCGTCCTGAAAGTGCTGATTGAGGCGGGCACCCGTGTCCTCTGCGACCCCGTTGCCGGCGGCAAAAAACGCGGACCTCACAACTGCGGAAAATGCGATTACGATATTGTCGATGCCATAAGGGAGTATTCGCTCACGGGCGACGTCGAAACACTCAAAATGCTCTACGAAAAGGGCTGCGACTGCAAAAACGAGTGGGAATTTGTGCTGAAAGAAGAAAAGCCCTTCTGTATGCCGCTGACTCACTGAAATGCCGGCTGATTCGGCATTTTTACCATACTTACCCGTCTTACCATTTATTACCTGTCTTACCAATTCTTACCTTATATACAGTTTCCGATTCAGGGAATCCTCTTATGCCTGATGTTGTAAAGCGGCAGAAGACGGTTTAAGTGCTCAATTGCCTCATCCGTGCCGTCAACGCCGTAAACGCGGTCATCGGGGATATCGGGATAACGGATTCTCCAGTCAATCCGCGTATCCGCAAGCTTACCGCTCCAGCCGTCGATGCGGTAGCCGATAATGAGCCTGTAAAGCTGCCATGCGAAGGCAATCTCCGAAAGCGTCCCCGCACCGCCGCCGATTGCAACGACCGCATCCGAGTTCACTATAATTGTGTTTCTCGCAATGTCAAGTCCGCAGGCAATCGGCGTATCCACATACGGATTGGCGGTTTCGGGGTCAAATCCCGGCAGGATTCCGATTATCGACCCGCATGTGTAATTCTCCGATTCCCGTGCCCCTTTCGAGACGCCCTCCATTACCCCCGCGATTCCCCCGGTCATCACGCGGTAACCTTCGTCAATGAGCCGACACCCCAATTCGCGTGCCAGTTCGTATTTTTC
>JAFZMT010000014.1 GCA_017553245.1 Methanomicrobium sp. | reverse complement strand
CGCTTGGGTGCACGGAGATGAATATTACCTTCATCATTGAGAAGGACTCCACGCTGATCACAATCGTCGGCATTATCCTGCTCATTGCCGTGATAGGTATCGCGGCATACGTAATCATTAACAGAGGGGGATTCGGTCGCGGAGGCGGCGGCAGTCAGAGAAGACCTTCGCGCAGACGCGATGACGGCGGGTTGTAAACGGACGCAGGCTGCCGATATGAGTAAATCTGACTGGAATCTTATTATTCTAAAATCAAATACTATTTTTGTAAAGTCGGAGTGCCTTTACCTATTACCTATTCCCTTACCTATTATATGCGGGAAATCTGCAGGGAAATTAGTTTTGAATCTGCAACAACAATCTTCGGAAAAAAGTATTGAATTTTTACGGATGCGCCTTATGCGCTTAATCCTTTATCCGATGTGGATATACTTCTGAACAAGTTTTGCAAACTCTTTCTCGTTACCGAGGAGCTTGTCCGAGAGCCCCGCATCCTTGAATGCCTTTAACTTCTTAGCCTGAGCATCGATAACGCCGGGCGGGAATATGCCGTCCTTCTCGAAGAGCTTGCGGTTCTTTAAGAGAACATCCGCGGACTCGCTGCATGAGGTCGGAAGCTGTCTGAGTTTCTTTAAGAATGAGGCATACTCCTTGTCGAAGATATTGCCGGACGCATAGAGTTTATCCGCCATCTGAAGCGCGTTGGGCATGGAAAGTCCGTGCATTGCGCCGATGATGAGCGAAGCGACCGTCTCATAGACATCCGCGGCGCCGTCTGCGACACGGTACTCAAAGGTCTGCTTTGATGCCTTCTCGACTCTTCTCTTCAGACCGAAGTTGGCTTCGATTGCCATATCGGTCGAACCTGTCCATCCGAGCGGAACGCGGACAACTACCGAGCGGTTTCTGTCGCCCCAGCAGATGTAGGTCGGCGCTTCCTGATGCGGAACGAGTCTTAAGTATGAGGTCGGAATCGGGTTGCCGAATGCGGTAATTGCATCGCCGATGTCGAGGATACCCGCGATCATCTTCTTTGCGGTGTCCGAGAGTTTGCCGTCCTTAACCATTACGTTTCTGCCGTTCTTCTCGGCAAGCATGTGGAAGTGCATTCCCGAACCCGCCTTGCCGACTGTAATCTTCGGCGCAAACGAGACTTCGACGCCGTACCGGCTGCCGAGCATTCTTAAGACCCACTTTGCGATGATGAGCTGTTCGACCGCAAGAATCGGGTCGCAGGGGAGGAACTCAATTTCGTGCTGCTCGTAGTATTTGCCGTCCTTTGTGAAGCAGCCTACTTCGGAGTGACCGTATTTGATCTTACCGCCGGCACGCGCGACCATGAGGAGAGCCTCCGTTCTCATATCCGCATACTTGCAGTAGGGAGCGGATTCGTGGTATCCTTTCTGGTCGACACCCGGGTAGTCCTCGTCGGCATCGCCGATTACGTAGTATTCAAGTTCGCCGAGGCACTTGTAGTCCATGCCGGTCTCTTTCTTGAAGGTTAATGCCGCCTGCCTTAAGATATACTCCGGCGACGACGCGAGCGGCTTACCCGTGTTGTCGTAGAATGAGCAGAGTATGTCGAGTGTCGGCACTTCCGCGAAGGGATCCATGAATGCCGTGGAGTAGCGCGGAATTACGTAAAGGTCGGAACTTCCTGCCTCAATGAACGGGAAGAGACTGCTGCCGTCGACTCTTTCGCCGTCCGAGAGAATGGTGTCCAGATACTCCTTTGAAGAGAGAACAAAGTTCAGTGTCTTGAGTCTGCCGTCCGCGGCAACATAGCGGAAGTTGACCATTTGAATCTCTTTTTCTTCACAGAATCTGATAATGTCTTCCTTGGTGAAGTCTTTCGGCTCTTTCTTAAGGAACTGTACCAGATCATTCGGGTTCATCAAAATTTCAGAGTCATTCATTCATGTAATATGTATGCCTGTTTAGTATATATTCACTGTTAAGTGTCGTTATTATTCATGTATCCGCATAAAAAAGCAGGCGGCGCATCGGTTTTTCCGCGGCTTTGATGCGTTTTTTCCGCACCCCGGTTAAAAAAAGCGCAGATGCACTATGTGTAATTTCTCTTGAGTAAATGGTGTAAATATTCACAGATTCGTTGACCGAATCCTTCGTAACTCTTTTAATGCGGCGGCTCTAACATAGACTTCATGCAGGAAACAGAAAAGTTTGACGGTATTACGGGAATGCTGCGCCCGTTCAAAAAGTATCTGGAGGACCTTAATCTGCCCGCCGGCAGTCAGGTGGTCTTTTACGGATGCAGCGGCACATGCCTTCCGATAGTTGAACTGCTTGCGTATGCGGCAAGGAGTCTGCCTTACAGCTTCATATTCGTGCCCTATCTCAGCGAAGATAAGGCGGTCTCTCTTAAACTCGTAGAAAATATCGGGATGCAGACCGTGCCCCGCAATGAATCCGCGCCTGTCGCGCCTGTACTCGATGCCAAGGTTGTCGTGGTAATGGGGGGGCTTTCCATGAAGTCAAGCAATATCCCCGTCTCCGATGCGCTCAAAGTAATCTCAAAGTATGACTGCAAACGCGTCGGCGTCTGCTTTATGGGTTTCCTTGAGAAAGAGGGCTGGGCAGAGGCACTAGATTTGGATATGCTCATCGACGCAACCATAGACCCCGTAAGAGTGCTGAAAAAATAATCCCTGTGAGATTGCCGAAAATAATCGGGAATCATCTGAATTAATTAAAATATTTTTAAAAAATTTAAAATTTGAAAATTTTAAAAATCATGCCGCCTTGAAGTCGAGGCAGATCTTAAGACCGCGTCTGTCGCAGTTCGG
The DNA here is from genome assembly GCA_017553245.1 of Methanomicrobium sp. GTDB lineage: Archaea > Halobacteriota > Methanomicrobia > Methanomicrobiales > Methanomicrobiaceae > Methanomicrobium. Next base: position 859 of record JAFZMT010000014.1, on the reverse strand, counting down.
ATAGGCATCCGTGATTGCGACATTGCCGTTGTAACGCGTCATGAGCACCTTGACGATGTAAAGACCCGTGCCTTTGCCTTCATCGTCGTTTCCGTCATTACTGCCGCTCTTATTGAATCTGCTGAAGATATCGGCTTTAAGCTCCTCGGAGATACCCGGACCTTCGTCGGCGACCGACACACGGACATAGCCGTTATCGCTCTCTCCTATATCGATATGAATCTTGGACTCAATGCCGGCATGGGTGACGCAGTTGGAGAAGATATTGACAAAGAGTTCGGCAATAAGGTCATCGCAGAGGATGCGCCTGTCGTCGCCGTTTATCTCGTAGTTAAGCCCGTCGAAGTTTTTCGCCGCATCGGTAAGAACCTTTTTCAGAGAGAACGGTCTTAATCCCTGCGATTCCTGACTCATCTTTCTTACGGTGGAGACATTTCTGATGATGTCGTTGATGCCGGTGGACGCCATCATAATCTTCTTTGCGCAGTTTTCCGCTTCTTCGTTGCCGCATTCGGCAAGCTTCAGCGCATAGCTCATGATGAGAGCGTTCGTGTTCTTGAGGTCGTGCGACATTATGCTGATATAGACGTTTGCCTCCTCGTTTGCGCGCACAATCTCTTTTTCCGCGTTTATCTTGTCGTTAAGGGCGATAATCGCGCTGTCCTTCATTCTGCGGTAGGCGCTGACCTCGCGTTTGATTTCGGTAACGTCCTCAACTACGATAACCGCATACGTCCCGTCGGTGCAAAGCGGCAGAACCGTCGTGGTCTGAATGCGCTCATCGCCGGAGGGGAGATATATGGGAATAACGGCGTCGTGGAACTGCGGTGAGAAGACGGCAGGCGAGGCTCCCGAGAGG
>JAFZMT010000148.1 GCA_017553245.1 Methanomicrobium sp. | reverse complement strand
GGTATTCTGTGAGGGGTAATCAAGCATATAACCGCTGATGGTTAATACCTGTCTGCTTACGGTCTGTTCCTGACCGTGACCGTTTATCTTGACCGTGTAGACCCATTCGGGATTGTCAAGATCCGTATATGCTCTGATTGAGTGCTGTCCGGGGAATGTTGAACCGCCTGTTGTGGCAAAAGGCACCTCAGCCGTAACCGTTACTCTGTCTCCGGGGGTATACGATGTCTGAGCGGGTGTAACTTTTGTAACCGGCTCCTGAATGTTTGCGGCCGCTACCGACTGAACAAGGCAGAGCGCAAATATTGCCAGAACTAAAAATAATATTGATTTTCTCATGCTACTCACTCAAACAGCGGATCAATATCGCCGTTGTCAAACATGGTCACGCGGCGTTCTTTGGACTTGATAACGTCTTCCTTGGTCTCTTTTGCGATCTCAAGAAGCTCTCTGATACGAGGTGCGTCGCCGATTGTTGCAAGCACTACCACTGCCGCAATCTTTGAACTCTCGGTCGGGTAATCTCCGCCGCGCACCTCAACGCCGGCGATGTTCTCCTCAACCCATGACTTCGACTTCTCGACACCCTTTCTGTCCATCTCGTCCGGAGGACCTGCGATAAGAACAAGGGCACGCTCTGCGGTTGTATAGTCGCAGGGGAGAGTAAGTCTTCCGAGCATTGCACGTCTGACAAGTCCGATGACTTTTGCGGATTTGTCTTCGCCGGTGAGGACTTCTTCGGTTGCTTCCTTCTTCTTGACCGAGAATCCGCCGAGGAATCCTTTCTTCTGCTGAACGCTCTTGGTTACTTTCTCGCTGATTGCATAACCGACAGATGTCACACCGCCGCCGCGCAGGGTGTTGATAATTTCACTCGAATCGACGACCATCTCACCGACGCCGTTCTTTCCGACCTCGCCTGCGCGGAAGAGAACACCGAAGCGGCGTACTATTTCGTCGTTCAGGCGTTCATATGCGGTTCTGACACTCTCACCCTCGTTCTTCCATGCGCTGTTATCGAAGATGAAGGTGTTATCGGCTTCGTTTACGAGTGTGGACAGACTTCTTGCCGCATTGTAGGAGTAAAGTCTTCCCTCTTCGGGTGCCGGAAGAATTCCGAGTGCATATACCGGCTCGCGGTATATGCGCTTTAAGTGGCGGCAGAGAACCGGAGATCCTCCGGAGCCTGTTCCGCCTCCGAGACCTGCGCAGACGACAAAAGCATCAATATCGTGTGTTCCTCTTGTATCGATTGTGTTTATGATGCTGTCTATCTCATCCGCAGTGATCTTAGCACCGGTTACGTTATCGGTGCCTACGCCGTGACCTTTTACGACGGTCTGTCCGATAAGAATGCGGTCGCGCAATTCTATATTTTTAAGACCCATCAGGTCAGTTCTTGCAGTATTGACTGCAATACCTCTAAAGCTTCGGACAGGGGCTCTTTTATCCTGTTCCATGAACATATCTACTATTTTGCCCCCGGCCTGGCCAAATCCTATGAAAAAGACTCTCATTTAACAAAACACCATCCAATGGAATACTAGTCTTCCGATTGTTAAAGGATATAAAAATGTATAACTTCAGTACTTCAAAAACCTTCTTATCCAATTCTTATATTTTTGCGGAAAACCGCACTCTTAATCCGGATGTCTGACAATTTTATTTCACTGAATTCCCATGCTGCGCTTTTTTCATTATGCAATATCATGTTACTGAGTTAATGAGTATCGGTTAATCGGCGGTCTCATAAATCTGAATTTACATGAAATGTCTGCATAACGTCCCTGTTACCCCATCATTTACATCTCCGTGACTTTCACATGAACCACGCATGATATCTTCCTATTCTTTTCGGACCGCGTATGCGCTCACATAAATAATGTTAAAAAAGAAATATAATACAAAGAACTGCAAAATAAGAAATGCAGAAAGAAGAGATACATAAAGAAGAATAAAGAAGAAATGCTCTGTAAGTCAAATAATAATTTCATATTGTCATAAGAATATCATAGCAGATACATGAATTTCAGATCTGATATGAGAGAATCCGGAGAATAAATGAATCTTAAAAAATTGGGCGCATTCATAATAACCACAATCATTGCCGTTGCAATCATTGTCTATATGCTTTACAGTATCCGCGATGATCTCTTTATTGCAATAGAAAACGCCGTTCCGGCATACCTTGTTGTTGCGGTGCTGATATGCATCGGCTCATGGATTCTCAGGGGAATGAGGTACAGATATATCCTCGAAAAACTCGGCGTCAGCATAAGCCTTTTCAAATCTATCGCCTGTATCTTCATCTCGCAGACCGCGAACATGATAATTCCCGCAAGGCTGGGCGATCTTCTCAGACTCTTTATAATAAAGCATGAATCCGATGCAACCTACTCCAACGGTCTTTCCTCGATTGTTGCGGAGAGGTTCTTCGATATAGTGATTGTCGCCCTTCTGGGTGCCGTCACCATGCCGTTCATCCTAAATGTTCCCGAATGGTTCTCGACCGTTATCGGGTTCACGCTCGGCATCTCGTTTATCTTCGTTCTTGTTATCTTCGCGCTCAAAGACATCCACAGCAATAACAGATTCATTGCCTTCGGTCTCAATCTGATTGCCGAGATTAAAAAGGCATATTCGAGTATTCCCGTGCTTCTGGTGCTTTCGTCAGCGACGGTTGTCATATGGCTTATGGATTCTCTTATCTGCTATGTCATCGCGCTCATGTTCAATGCGCAGATTCCGTTTATCATAATCGTTCTGGCAATTGTCATAGGAAATCTCGTAAAGGCAGTGCCGGTGACGCCGGGAGGCATTGGGACATATGAGATTGCGGTTGCACTGACACTTACCATTTCGGGGACGCCCGCGGCGGTTGCGACCATAATCGCCGTAATCGATCACCTTGTCAAGAATGTGGTCACGCTCATCGGCGGCGTCATCTCGCTGTATATCTTCGGCGACTGGTCGGTCGACCTCATGAAGAGGGCTTTCTCTAAGGGAATTACCAAAGAGGACATTAAGGACTGAGAATTGAGGATTGGGTATTGAAGACTGAGAATGACTGATTATTGATGCCTGAGATTTGAGGATTGAGAAATAAAGACTGATTTTTTAACGACTGAAAACATAATTAACAGTTAATTAGTGAAGCATGACCGAACTTTTTGCCGCAGTTGTCTGGCTGATACTTCTGAAATTCATCCAGTTAGCCGTATATCCGATATTTAAGGGTGCATTGCCGCGCTTTGCATACGGCATCTCCTATCCGCTGTCACTGCTCTTTCTTACACTTCTTACGTGGTACTGCGGGCTTATCGGAGTGACGCTTTACGCCGCACTCATACCGTTTGCCCTGCTTATGGTTTACTTTGCATATATGCGCGAGTATGACCTTAAGAGTCTGCGCGGGAATCTCTCATGGGATGTTGTATTTCTGCTGCTCTTCCTTGCCATGCTTGAAGTGCGGTATCTCAACCCGTCCGTGAGCTACGGCGAAAAACTGATGGATCATGCATTTCTGGTGTCAATAATCAACAATCCCGTCGTATCGCCCGCGGATCCGTGGTATGCCGGCGGCGTCCTCGATGTCTATTATTATCTGGGGCACTGGATGTTCGGCGCAATCGGGGCTATACTCGGCATCAAATCGACCGTCGTCTTCAATCTGATACTGCCGGGCGTATTCGCAAATATGGGTGTAGCACTTTTCGCCTGCGGCAAACTCCTGCTTAAGAGATACCACTGGCTGCCGATAATCACACTTTTCCTCGTAAATCCCGCGTTCGTTTATTATCTGGTGCTTGGCAACCCCCTGACTTCGGTGATGTGGGACAGCACGCGAACCATAGAAAACTGCATCACCGAGTATCCCATATTCTCAATGCTCTGGGGCGACCCGCATGCGCACGTGATTGCGATGTTCAACCAGCTGCTCTTCATCTTCCTGCTTATGCTCGTTTATCTGAAGTGGCAGGAATTTGACGGCAAATGCAGGATTCTTGTCGCCGCCGCACTCGCATTGAGTCTGGGAAGCATGCCGCTCATAAACACATGGGATGTTCTGGTTTACGCGCCGCTGATGCTTCTCTTTGCCCTGCTCATCGGACTTAAGGAATGTCGGGCGGCATCTGCGGCATACGGTAAGTCATGCGGTGAGCCGTACGTTGCGGCAGGCGATTCGTCACACGGCGCGCCATACGGAGAGTCATGCGGTGCGGGTGCCCCCTTAGGATTTGCGGGCGGAATCGGTTTCATGGAATATATACACAGTATTCCGATGCTCATCTTTATCGGCGTTCCCGTCGTCTCGATAGCGATCTATGCGCCGTATTATATCCTTATGAACGCCGGCGGAATCGAGGGAATCGGGTTTGTCACAACGCCGACGGAGATTATTCCCTTCCTGCTGGTCTACGGTTTCTTCCTCTTCGTGCTTTACGCAGAGACCTTCTGGGATCTCATAAGAAGACCTTATCTTATCATATTCGGCGTCGTCTTTGCACTTGCCGGATACATGGGCGCAGGTCTCTGCATAATCCCCGCGCTTGCTCTCATAATCCGCGTTCTTGACACAAAATCCGAGAAGCTGCCGCAGGACATCATAGCCGCGGTCGGAATCCTCATAGTGATGTTTACCGAGCTTGTCTATCTGAAGGACAATATGGGTGAGATATATTACCGTCAGAATACGGTCTTCAAGTTCGGCATAATGGCGTGCATGATGCTCAGCGTCTCATGTCTCTCTTATATCGGCAGATACCTTGAGAAGCGCAGCGGAATTGCGGAATCCGAATATCCTGAGGATGCTGACGACCGGATGGATGAGTGTGCCGATGCCGGCGCGGGCACGAACGGCACGGGGCTGTCGCATTTACTGCGCGGTTCGGGCACAATCCCCGCGCTGCTGCTTGCGGCTGTAATCATTGCAATGCCCTTCCTCGTCCCCGACCTGAGTTACGGCTACGGCGGTTACAGTCTTGACGGCATGAAATGGGTAAACATTCAATATCCAGATGATTACGAAGCGCTGGTATATCTTCAAAGCCTTGACCCGAAGAGCATATCCGGCATAGTCGAGGCTGAAGACGGCGACTACAAATACTACTCAAGAGTCTCATCGTTTACGGGAATACCAACGGTAATCGGAATGCCCTTCC
>JAFZMT010000147.1 GCA_017553245.1 Methanomicrobium sp. | reverse complement strand
GGATGTCCCCCGGCGGCGTTACCGATACGGGTCTCGTTTCGGCGCCGCAGGAACACTTCTTTCCGAGAACGGGAGTGTGGCATCTGTCACACCAGCTGAGAACAAGTTTGCCGAGTAATATTCTTGCCATTTGTAAATGTCCGTATTTTGTAAATAACCGTTATACTGCAATTGATAAAAATCTGATTAAGTGTATGTCTTTGATTAAGGATGTCGGGGAACGCAATTATTACGGATACGTTATAATAATTATTCCACAGGTACCGTATATGACCTCAACCCCTGCCGCACAGACCGCCAATACCGCCGTCGCCGTTCGCCGCCTCACTGTCGCAATCGTCCTTATTGCCGCAATACTCACTATGTCTGCGGGATGTGAGGATTTACTTGACGATTCCCCGATATATCCGGGCATACCTGCGGGCGGAGAGAGCGAATACGTCCCCGTCTCGCACACTTTCAACTTTGCGGACAGGGAGATTACGATTACCGTGCCTGTCGACAAAACGGTCTATGCCGCCGCATATGACGCCGAAAAAGAAGTCTACATCTTAGATGATACGCCGGATGATGAATGGACGCAGGCATACTATTACTCATTCATGGATGATGAGTCACTTGAGCCGCTTTATGACGCCATCCTTACCGAAATGCGAAAGATTAAGTCCGGACTCAATCTGGACTCCGACCGCTACGCAGAACTCATAATTGCCTATGTGCAGTCATTTGAGTATTACACGGATGATGAACGCAGGTATCCCAAGTTTACGATTGAGACCGTCTATGAGGATATCGGCGACTGCGACGACAGATCACTTCTTGCCGCGGCTCTGCTCTCAAGAGAAGGATACGATGTATCACTCCTTTTATTCTACGACGATGAGCATATGGCGCTCGGGATACGGTTGCCGGCGGATAAAGCGCATCTCTCATATGCAGATTCCGGCTATGCCTATGCGGAAACCACACTCGGGCATTTTATCGGCTGGCCGGATATGGTTTTCGCCGACGGAACCGAGATAACTTCAGACCCGATGGTTATCAGGGTCGGAAACGGCACCCTTACCTACAACAGTATCGGCGAGGTTGAAGCCATCTATTCGGCATATAAACGCTGCGACGAGATTACGGACAGACTCCTCCCGCGTATCACCGCAAAAGAGGAGGAACTGAATGAAATTTCCGGTCGCATGACGAAACTTGCGGCAAGAGCAAACAAAGTCAGATTCTCTGACGTTGCGGAATACAACCGCATTGTGCCCGAATACAACGCGCTTGTGAACAGGTATAATGCCGTAACAGAGGAACTCAAAGGATACGAAGAACGCTACAATGCCGCGGTTGATCTCTCGGAATATATCGCCAATCATCCCTTCGACCGCAAGGGCGTATATAAAAAAGTCAGAAACTCAAACATTTTCTGAAGATGCCCTTATAGGACTCTTTTTTAACCGGTAACCGAGATTGTCCGATTAAGCATACCGTTATACCGGTATACCCGTTATCCTCATTATACCCACAAGACTCATCAGACTAATTTTTCCCGTTAAACCCATATATCCCATTTTAAACCGCAAAGAGTATTAAAAAAAGTATTAATTCAGTTCATTCGCTGTCGTGGGTAAGATACCAGTCATTGGCATGCATGAGGTCTTTGGGCGTGCCCACATCTATGTGAATGCCGTTTATCTTATTGTAGAGAACGTTCTTCTTCTCCTCAATCTGGAGTCTTATGGCGTCGGTGAGCTGAATCTCGCCCTTATATCCGGGTTTTGTATTGCGTATTGCATCAAAGATATCGGGCGTAAACACATATGCGCCGAGCGCACCGAGATTGCTCTTTGCCTCGGATACGGGCGGCTTTTCCACCATATCGATAATGCGGTTGCCCGACGGCGTTATTATGCCGTGCCTTGTCACATCCTCGACCTCGGCAACGCCGATTGTGGAATCAGCCTTTTCGCGGATGTGGAAATCAATCAGGTCCTTAAGGAAGGTCTTGGGCGCAAAGAAGTTGTCGCCCAACACAACCGTAAACGTCTCATCGAGGACGTGTTCGCCCGCAAGAACGGCATCGCCGAGTCCTTTTCTCTCATCCTGAACGACGTAGGTGGCGTCGATGCCGAAACGCTTTCCCGAGCCGAAATAGTCCGAAAGTCCGTGTTTGTGCGGGCTGACGACGAATACAACCTCTTCTATGCCCGCAAGATGCATCGCGTCAACGACATGCTCGATTACCGCCTTGTCGCCGACCGGCAGCAGTTCCTTGGGGATGGCGTTCGTAAACGGTCCGAGTCGTGTTCCAGACCCTGCCGCGGGTATAAGTCCTTTTCTTACCAGCATATTCCCTCTTTATCTTTAACAGACAATATACGTCTTCCTTCTATAATTACCCTCGACTTCATGGCGTCAAACTCGGCGTCAAGTTTCGTAAATTCAGCCCATTCGGTCATTACGAGGCAGGCGTCGGCATCTTTGAGCGCATCCTTCGCCGTGTCGCAGTATCTGACCCTGCTTTCGTCAAAGAGCGCTTTCATTGCCGCGGTTGCCATGGGATCGTAGGCGGTTATCTTCGCGCCCTTCTTAATCAGCCCGTCAAGGACGGGGATTGAGCGCGAATCGCGGATATCGTCGGTATCGTTCTTGAATGCGAGTCCGAGGACGGCGATGTGTTTTCCCGCGATATTGCCGATGCGCTTCTCCAGAATTTCAATCATCTTTAAGGGCTGAACGTCATTGACGCCGAGGACGGACTTTAAGAGAACGGGGTCGATTCCCGATGATTCGGCAAGGGACACGAGCGCGGATACGTCCTTTGGGAAGCAGCTTCCGCCGAATCCGGCGCCGGCGTTGAGGAAGAACGGGGATATTCTGTGGTCCATGCCGACGCCTTTCATGACCTCGTAGACGTCGATGCCGAGTTTCTTGCAGATATTTCCGATTTCGTTGGAGAAGGATATCTTCGTCGCCAGAAACGCATTGGATGTGTATTTTATCATCTCGGCAGCGGTGATGCCGCAGTAGAGCCGCTCGGTTCCTATTCCCTCATACATGGCGGTGACCGCATCCTTTGCCTTACCGCCGCCGCTGCCGATGACTATCCTGTCGGGATTGAGGAAATCTTCGACCGCAAGACCTTCGCGCAGGAACTCGGGATTCATTGCAAAGCCGATATTTATGCTTAAACCGTCCGCGGTTGCACAGCTTCCCACACCTTTCAGAACCGCGGGAACCACGATTTTTTCCGTGGTGCCGGGGGGCACCGTGCTCTTTACGACGACGGTGCGGAACCTGTGCACTCCTCGACTCTCCGCCTTTCCTATCTCTTTGCCGATTGACTCCGCCGCCGACTCTATATAGTCCAGATTTGCCGATCCGTCGGGACGCGGGGGCGTTCCCACGCAGATGAGCGCGATATCGGATTCGGCGACGCTGTCGTAGTTCAAAGAGGCGCGAAGGTTCCTGCCCACGCAGTCTTTCAGGATTTCTTCAAGCCCTATCTCGTATATGGGCGGCGTTGCGGAGTTTATCATATCGACTTTCTGTTGAATCGTATCGATTATTGTGACGTCGTGACCTGTTTTCGCAAGGCATGCGCCGGAAACAAGACCCACGTAGCCTCCGCCGACAACTGTTATCTTCATTTTTCCCCTGTCACGGCATATGCCGATGCAAATGCATATGCAAATTCATACGCAAATTCATGTGCAAATGCAGATGAGCAATGCCGCATTATGAATATATTAGATTCTTTTAGATTGTATAGTTTGTTCAGTTGCCGTGCCCGGTTCGGTTTGCCGGTTTGACTGACAAAGATTGTTCCGTAAAGATTGTCAGGTCCGAATTGTCAGGTAAGGACTGTTCGTCATGGAATGTTCGGTAACTGAAAATCGAAAAGTAAATTTGAACGGTTAATCCGAAAAAAATGCAATTATTTATTTATATTATCCCCAATAATATCAATGATATAGAGGACTGCCGCGAAAAGTGCTGATAAATCAGTCTTTCAGGAGACTGCCGCGGCAGTCCGCAGATACAGGTAATTTAAATGACGCTTGAAGAGATTGTGGAAATATCGTATCCTCAGCAGCCGCACTGTCCGACCGTTCTTCTCCTCGACATCTCGGGGTCGATGATCGTCGGCGACAAAATCGGACAGCTTAACGAGGGAATAAAGGCATTCAAGGACGAAATCGAGAAGGACGAGCTTGCAAGAAAAAGAGTCGATCTCGCCGTGGTGACCTTCGGTCAGAAAGTCAGTGTCGAGCATGATTTCTCGTCGATTGAGGATTTTGAGCCGCCGACACTCGAGGCTGACGGTCTGACGCCGCTGGGGGGCGCCATCAAAAAGGCATCGGAGTTACTCGAAAAGAGGAAGGACGAATACAAAAAGGAGGGTATCGACTACTACCGCCCGTGGATGTTCCTTATCACCGACGGCGAGCCGACCGACATGAACGAGGGCGACGAACTCTGGAATGAGGTCGTCAGTCTTGTCCGCAACGGCGAAAGCGAGGGCAAATTCCTGTTCTTTGCAGTCGGCGTCGACGAGGCTGACATGGCAACGCGCATGCCGCTGTATAGGGACGGCGACTCGATG
>JAFZMT010000146.1 GCA_017553245.1 Methanomicrobium sp. | reverse complement strand
TGCATCAGGCATCCATAGATAACGACATGGCGATGATCGTATCCTCTCACTTCTCGCAGATCATCGAAGATATCTGTAACCGCGCCATACTCCTCGAAGACGGCGCAATAAAAGAAATCGGCAAGCCTGCCGATATTATCGCACAGTTCATGAAAGGTGTCGACGATTCCGAGACCTTCGATGCCGGCGAACTCGGAGAGCCCATCCTCACGGCAAAAGACGTCGTAAAGCGCTATATCACGGTCGACCGCGGCATGATCCGTGCCGTCGACGGCGTCTCCTATGACGTAAAGGAAAAGGAGATCTTCGGAATCATAGGCACGAGCGGCGCCGGAAAGACCACGCTCTCGAAGATAATGTCGGGCTACCTCGAACCGACCTCGGGCGAGATGGAAGTGCGCATAGGCGACGACTGGGTTGACATGACAAAGGCAGGAGCGGACAGACGCGGACGCGCAAAGAAATACATCGGACTTCTGCATCAGGAATACGACCTCTATCCGCACAGAAACGTTCTGGATAACCTGACCGACTCCATAGGTCTTGAGTTCCCTAAGGAACTTGCGATGCGAAAGGCAATCATCACCTTAAAGATGGCCGGATTTACGGAAGAGAAGAGCCGCGCCATCTTAAACCGCTATCCCGACCAGCTCAGCGAGGGAGAGAAGCACCGCGTTGCGCTCGCACAGGTTCTTATCCGCGAACCGAGAATTATTCTTCTGGATGAGCCTACGGGAACGATGGATCCCATCACCAAGATAGATGTGAAGCACTCCATCCTTCACTCACGCGAGGACATGGACGAGACGTTCATCGTCGTCTCTCATGATATGGACTTTGTTCGCGAAATCTGCGACAGAATCGCTCTGATGCGCGCCGGCAAAATTGTAAAAATCGGACCGACCGCCGAGGTTCTCGAGTATCTCACTCAGGAAGAGATCGAGAGAATGGGAACCGAGAAATAAATCTTATTACTATCCTAATCCTATTTTAAAATATTTTAGGCAATTATGAGGTGATTCACAATTGAAAACAGTCCGCCTTGACGGGCAGATCACAGAAGTCAACGATAATGCCGTTTTGGGCGATCTCATCCCCGACCTGTCTGCGAGGTATTCCGCGGCGATAATCCGTGAGACGCACTCGGAAGAGTCATCTACGCAGAATATCCGGTTGTTCACATCGGCAGGCGAGATGGTTATGGAACTTACCCCGCGCGGCTCCGAACTCTTCGCGGCAGGCTTCTTCGGCGTTATCGGAGGTGCCGGTGCGGGCAGTTCGGGTGCAGGCAGTGCGGGCGCGGACGGCAACGTAGCCCAAGCAGCCCGAGCGCGGCTTAAGGTCAAATGGTCGGACAGACAGACCACGGCTTTCGGCGACTTCAAATCGGGAATAGTGCCCGAGAAAAAGACACGCTCCTATCAGGCAAACGAGGTCATATTGGGCTGCGGCGGTTACGACCCCGACAGTTCGTATCTGATATTCTCAAAGATAAAGCACAACGCCGATCACGGTGCGGATGAGAGCGGCGGCGTCATCGGCGTCGTTGTTTCGGGCAGAAAGACAATAACCAAGTGGAATGCCGGAGACTTCATCACGGGCGCCGAGCGCATAGTAAGCAAGACCGATACGAGCAACTCTTTTGTGACCGCCGACAGGTCGACACCGCTTGAGGACGGCATGAGCATAATCACATACGTCGGCATCAGTGCCCGCGGCTATAACGCGGAATCAAAATCGGATATCTCGATAGAAGCCTCCGAGAGCGTTGAGCATATGCTGATTGCGCTCAAGAAAAACGAGTTCCACGTGAGTCTCAGTGCCTCGGGCTTCATTACCGATCAGAGCATGAAGGGCGGCATCGTCCCGCAGGAAGTCCGCGGAGCAAGACTATCGGGAACGGTCACGGTAAGGACAAAGGGAAAGCAGTCCGGCAGTCTTTACATCTATACAAAGGATATCCCGGGCAGTTCCAACCACACGGTGACCGGAACCGTTACTCACGGACTTGAACTCGTCAAACTTGCCGGAAAGGACTGTATCTTTAAGGTCGCCACCGTCCCGCCGCAGATTGACCTTCGCGGAATGGCGCTCGATGACGCCTTAAAAATCGCGAAATCGCACGGCATAAAGGTCACCGCCGACACCGACCTTGCCGCCGATGCCGGCGAACTCTCAAAGCGCGTGGTAATCGATCAGATGCCGCCCAACACCATTGAAGTGCTCAGCGAGGGCAAAGTCGACCTAAAGACCGTCGAACTCTCGCATGTCATAGGAATAAAACTCGACGACGAGAACGCGCCGAGAACCTGCGGCATATTCCGCGAGGTTACGGGACTCAAATGGTATGATATCGGCAAAATGCCGCTGATATTCAAGTTCGAGGACGTAACCCTCTTCGATCCCAAGGTCTCGCAGAAGATAACCATCAATATCGAGAACACCCCCAAGGACGAGGTTGAGCCGTTTGCGCTTGCAATGACCAACGACTCCCGAAAATCCGCCGGACTTGTGGGTGTGCGCAGTGTCGCAAGCAAAGACTTCGGTCCGACATCCGAGCCTTTCGAGGCGACAAATATCATAGGGCGCGTAATCGAGACCGAAAAGATTGCGTCCTTAAAGGAAGGCGAAACCGTCTATATACGGGAGGTGCGGTAAATGCCCAAAGAATACAACCCCGAATTTGCCGGCACCGTAACAAAGTATGTCTTTGTGGAATCGCCGGACATCACTCCGCAGCATCTCTCCATACGAGCCTATGAGATATCGCAGGGCATCATGATAAAAGAGACCTGTTTCGGTCTTCAGATAACCGGACAGCCGGAGGATGTGGAGAAGGTAATCGCCGCAATTCGCGAGACCGACCCGTATCATATCCTTGTGAAAGACCGCGGTTTCCCGCCCGGCGACAAGAGGAGATGCCGTGCAAACTTAGGCGGCGCAAGACCCGGTTACTTCGGTCACGAGTTCGAGATGGGACTTCTGCGCCACATCTCCAAGGGACTGAAGGCAATGGAAAACGGCGAAAAGCCCGACGAAAAATCCGTGAATGCAATAATCTATCACGAAAAGCCTCTGCTTGACACAAAGCGCCTTGAAGAGATTGCAGTCTCAAAGAGCAGAGATTCAAATACCAAACAGGAGTCAAATACCAAACAGGAGTCATAACATGTCAAAAGTTTTTATTTATCCGTCTACAAGCCTGATTCTCTCGGATATGGTCGCAAGATTCGGGCATGAACCGCTTGGAGCCGCAATCAAGATCCGCGAGAGGATTCAGACACCGGGTTTTGACTCGCCGCCGCTTCAGATGACGCCCGAAGACCCCAAGAAAGGTCTGAAATATGCGGCTGTCGAAGTCCCCGCCGGCGTTCGCGGAAGAATGGCAATCTTCGGACCGCTCATCGAGGAGGCGGAAGCGGCTGTAATCGTCAATGACTCCGATCTGGCGTTCGGATGCATGGGCTGCGCAAGAACCGACGAACTCGTCAAGTTCATGATCCGTCAGAGAAAGGATATCCCCATACTTGAGATTGTCTATCCGTCAAACGAGGAGGAGGGACTTGCCTTTGTCGACAGCATAAAGAAATTCCTTGACGGACTTAAGGAGAAGGAGGTGCCGAAATGAACGATTCCGGTCAGAAAGTAAGAGTCGCCCAGCTCTCCTGCGGACCCGAGCACAGCGGCGTTCAGAAGGAGATTGACGAGGCGGCTGCGGCGGTTAACGCCGAGATGTTCTTCCCCGACGTAACTCTCAAGGACGTAAAGAAAGCCTATAAGGAGTTCGGTCTTGAGGCGAGATCCGCCGACCTCAAACTTGCGATTGCGAGGGCAAAAGCCCTTGTCGACGGCTCAGTCGAGGCTGACGCGGTCTTTATCGCGACCTGCTTCAGATGTTCCGAAGCGGCGATTGTCAGAAACGAGTTGAGGCGCTACATCCACAACAACTCGACGCTCCCCGTCGTCAGTTACTCCTTTACCGAGAGGACGACCTCGGGAACTCTGCTCACGAGGATGGAAGCGCTGACCACGATTGCAAAACGCAGGGCGCTTCTGGCGCGTGAGAAGCAGGTCGGCATCACCCTCGGTATCGACTCGGGTTCGGCGACGACAAAAGCGGTCGTAATGAAGGATAACGAGATCGTGGGCACGGGCTGGACTCCGACAACCGAAGTCCTTAAGAGCGCGGATATCGTCGTCAACGACGCCCTGACGATGGCGGGTCTGAAGATGTCGGATATTCAGGCAATCGGCACCACCGGATACGGACGTTATCTTATCGGCGACAAGCTCGGTGCCGATATCGTTCAGGAGGAACTGACCGTCAACTCAAAGGGTGCGGTCTATCTTGCCGACCGCCAGCACGGCGAGGCGACCGTCATCGATATCGGCGGTATGGACAACAAAGCCATCTCGGTTCAGGACGGCATCCCGGGAACCTTCACAATGGGCGGTATCTGTGCCGGTGCGTCGGGACGTTTCCTTGAGATGACCTCGAAGCGTCTGGGCGTGGACATCACCGAACTGGGTCCCCTCGCAATGAAAGGACTCTCCAAGGAAGTTCCGATGAACAGTTACTGTATCGTCTTCGGAACGCAGAGTCTTGTCAACGCACTTGCCGAAGGTCACTCGAAAGAAAATGTTGCGGCTGCGGCATGCAGAAGCGTTGCCGAACAGGTCTTCGAGCAGCAGCTTCAGGAGGTCGATATCAAGGAGCCGGTCATCATGGTCGGCGGAACCTCGCTGATTGCCGGTCTTGTTAACGAGATGGGCAGACTCCTTCAGACCGAGGTTGTCGTTCCCCCGTATTCGCAGTATATCGGCTCCGTGGGCTCGGCACTTCTGGCATCGGGATTTATCGACGAGAAGAAAAAGGGTGAGTAAACATGGCTCTTGATTACTTTGAGGTTGAATGCCGCGAGGAATCAGGCAGACTTGCGTATACGGAGATCGCCGGCGACGTACTGCAGGATCTGGACTTAATCAAAGTCGTCAGCAAACTCTATATCCGAATCGACCTTGACTTTCCGTTCTTTCTTGCCGCGGGCGTCCTGAGGAAGATGCCGCCGCCCGTGAAGATATCGGACTTTGCGGGGGTTATGCTTCGCGAAGGCAATGTCGTTCTGGATATCACGGATGAGCGCTACATGGCGCAGATGCTCACGGTTCTCTGGGAGAGATACGGTCGCGACACGGTTATTCAGCCCGACCGGTTCACGGTCACCATCGATTCCTCGATAGCGGATGCCAAAGAGATCGAGGATACGGTAGTCTTCGATCAGCGTCAGTCTATCTATAAGGATCTCCTCTATGCTCTCCAGTGGATAGCGCCGGAGGGCTTCAGAGTCCGCCGCGAATGGGTTGACGATCACCGTTTCTGGTATGTGTCAAGCGAAAACACCCTGTCGCCGCAGGCAATCGACGGCATAATCTCGGAGAAGATGGCGAAGTTTGCCGCGGACGGCGATGACGGGGGTGCGTTTGCATGACGCTCGTGCCCGTGACCTACAAGGGCGGCGTCTACCGCCACGACATTATCGTCGATCTGATTGACGATCTCGGCGGATACATCATTCAGAAGCAGGTCGTGGCTCAGGATGTCCTCCTTCAGTCCCTGATTCCGAAAGAAGATATCGGGCTGATAAAAGCGACGGGACGCCCGCTGGGCGGAGAGGTTATCGAGTCGCCGCTTGTCGGCACCGAGATTGCCATAGTCTCTCCGAGCCTTGACATTCACCATCTGCCGCATACGTCCTGCGATGTCGCGGAGTATCTGCGCCGTGTGGGTGCCAAGACTAATATGATTGGTCTCTCACGCGGTTTCGGAAAGCGCATTGCCAATTTAAGCATAGAGGAACGCGATATTATCAATGAGCACGACTGCGCCGTCTTCATGCTCGGCAATTTCGAGACCTGCATCGAGTATAAGATGCACTCGCTGAGGCGCGGAATCACGGTTCCCGTCATTGTCACCGGCGGTCCCGACCGCGAGGCTCTAAAGCGCATAATCGACCCGCCGGTTGACGGTTATGTAGGCGGACTGGGGCGAATCGGTCACCGCATGAAGAAGCAGGAGGGCGAAATAGAGTATCTTGACAGACTTATCGGGGAGGTCGCCGGCGTTCTGGATATCCGCCGCGAATCGATTGCCAAGGATCCGCTCTCGGTATCTCCGGCAAGGCTGATGTCGGTCATTGACGAAGACTTGGGGATTACCAGGGGTTCCACGCATCCGACCCCCGTTACCGTGCAGATTGCCGGTCTTCGCGTGAAGATTCCTTACGGCGAGTATGCGGACTACGTGGCGGCAATAAAGATAGACGACAGCGTTAAGGTCGGCGATGTCGCCGAGATTCTGCCCTCAAGGATGCGTGACTACATCCAGATACGGATAAAACCGTTCTCGGATACCGGAATAATGGTCTGAATCCCATTTTCGTATCCTTTTTTTGTATCCTGTATATCCTATCCTTTTTTTTCATATCCTGTTTGTATCCTTTTTTTGTATCTTTTTCAGGGGTTCGTGTTTCAATTTTTCCGCGAACATAATCCAAAGGAATATTACTTATAAGTTTAATTAACTAAAGTTGGGTGTATTTTTGACAGATCTGTTTGAGGAGATTATCCGCGAAATATATGACGACGGCAAGGAAGAAACCGCGAATCACTTAATAAGCAGGGTTAAGGAGAAAGACGGGGCCGTTCCGCTTATTTTTACAAAGATGGCTGAGCGTCCCGAGGTGCTTATATCGCATCTGCTTTACAAGACATCGATTGCCGAGACGAGCGCTCTCGATCCCAAGTGCGTGGAGCTTATCAGTCTTGCCGTGGGTGCGGCACTGAACTGCCGTCCGTGCACGGAATACCATATGAGATCTGCGCTTAAGAAAGGTGTCTCAAAGGATGAGATTCTGGAAGCGGTTCTTCTTGCCGGTCTTCTGGCGCAGTCTTCGGTGCTTGCCGACGCTTACCGCGTCCTCGATTCCGAGGATATCTGCTCGGACGGTTCCTGCTCGGTAGGCGGAATCGGTTCAAAATAAAAACCTTTTTGTAAGGTTGAAATTCTGTTTAAATCTTTTTTAGGGTAATTCTGATATTTTGAGATATCCCGAAAAGTTTCGGATCGCTGATCGATCCATCTGAAGGATTGTCACTGATTGTGACCGCGGTCGATTGGGAGTTAATGTGTCGTGTATGAATGATCAACCTGCGGGCATGATTGCAAATACTTCACAGGATTAATCGGATTGTCTTAACCGTGCGGCAAAATGCCGCAAAAAAAGTAAAATAAAGCACAACTTTTTTATTCTATCATATGATATTATAGTATTAAGGATTATAATGTCCTGATGGAGGAAATTATGAATATTGGTTCTAATTTGTCGAGTTCTTTCGCATACGCAAAAGACGGTTTAGTAGGACAGTGGGTAAAATGGATTTTACTCATTATCTCGGCGATCATATTCCCGTTACTTATGGGATATCAGCTCAGGGTTATGCGCGGCGAAAGCCCGGCACCTGAAGTCGGAAACTGGGTAAAGACATTCATTGACGGTATTCTCTACCTGATCATCGCGATTATCTACGCAATACCCGTTATAATTGTCTCAACGATCTTTACGACTATCGCACTGAGCACAGGAAACGCAGCCCTTGCATTAGTCGGTACACTGCTTACCGTTATCATTGCAATCGCAATCAGCCTTATTGAGTTAATCGGTATTGTCAACTTTGCACGCAAAGAGAGCATCGGCGCGGCATTCGCAATCGGAGACATCCTTGCAAAGATCGGCGAGATCGGCTGGATTTCACTCTTAATTCAGTTAATCGTACTGGAGATTGTCCTCGGTGTAATCTACTTCGTTCTGATGTTAATCCCGATTGTAGGCATGCTTCTGCTCCTCATCCTTTGCCCGTTATTCGCAATCTGGGAAGCAAAGTACATCTGCAATGTTTACGACAATGCACAGTAAAGTGCATAAACAAACCACTAAATTTTTTAATAATTTCTTTTACTTTTGCGATTTTCTTCGATTCTTCGATTCTTTGAAATATTCGGCTTTAGGATATGCGGATACATATACTAAGTCTTTCCGTAAATACTTCAAAGGTTTTGTCGATTATCTTATGTCTGATTCTCTTAACCGTTCCGTATAATGCCTCAAAAGAATAAAAGAGCACAAATTTTTTGTATTGCAGCATCCGATATTATACTGTTAAGGATTTTAGCGTCCTTATGGAGAAAATTATGGATATCGGTTCTAATTTATCTGGTTCTTTCGCATATGCAAAAGACGGTCTGGTAGGACACTGGGTCAGATGGATTCTGCTCCTTATCTCATGCATAATATTCCCGCTGATTATGGGATATCAGATTAAGATCATGCGCGGCGCGGATCCCGCACCGGAAGCGGGTGAATGGTTAAAGACACTGATTGACGGTATACTCTACTGTATCATCGGACTCATATATTCAATACCGGTGTTTATTGTCGCGTTTATCACGATGGGTCCCGCTTTAATGGCACTTACGGCTGACCCGTCCGCGGCAGCGGCAGGTCTCGGAGCAATGGGGCTGGGTCTTCTCATTACCTTTATCGTTGCGATATTAATCAGCCTGTTTGAGACAATCGCGGTTGTCAACTTTGCACGCAAAGAGAGCTTCGGAGCGGCATTCGCCTTCGGTGACATCCTTGCAAAGATCGGTGAGATCGGCTGGTTATCACTGTTCATCCAGATACTCGTATACGGCATCATAATCAGCATAATTCAGTTTGTCCTCGGATTAATC
>JAFZMT010000145.1 GCA_017553245.1 Methanomicrobium sp. | reverse complement strand
GAGAGGTTGGTGAAATCCTTCTTCTGCGGGCGGCTCTGGTGCGCAAGCACAACGACTTTGGCATCCGCGAGATTCTTTACGGTCGGAGCGTGCTCGCGAAACCTTTTGTCATCCAAGATAATATTGGAGGCAGGGTCAATAGGGGAATTGAAGTCAACGCGCAGAAGAACGGTCTTATTGTCCGTCCCGATATCATCCAGTGTTCCGAATTTCATCAATATACACCTTATCAATGCCCGTTTTCGTGCAGAGAGATACAAAAATGGAGTATTCTTACTTACGGTCCTGATATTGTTCTTAAGATATTGGTTTCCTAAGTATATTGGTATTATTGGTTATGTGCCGCGGCTGATGCCGCAGGCGATATCCAGCCTTTCCTTAATATCGGCGGGGATTGTATCCGTTATCAGGTATCCGTGCTTTTCAAGAATCTCAAAGGCTTTTTTGTCCCATTCCTTATGCGTCTCGCATTTGAGGTCTTTTATGTGCTCATCCCAGAACCTGCGGAGTTTCTCATCCTCCGAGCGCAGGAAATGCGGACCCATGATTCTTCCGACGAGTTTTCCGTCGCCGTCGAGGATAAGAACCCTCCAGCAGCCGTAACTTCTGCACATCTCAGGTCGCGTCAGATGAACGCTGCAGCATATCCTCCCCGGCATATTCGGGTCGCGGCGCAGGAACGGGCAGGCTTCGGGCCACATCTCATAGATGCTCCTGTCGGCAAACCACTCCGTCTTGTCGGGGTCGAGAGTCACGACATCCTCGACATTCGTATACTCGTTTCTGACCAGAAACTCCGTATCCGAGATCTGCTTTACAAGGGTGTGCACCTGTCCGAGATAACTGCAGCATTCGCCGCACTGAAGGCAATCAAAGACCATTCTTCACCGATTATTTCCACATGACTCTTGCTTTGTTTCGCTTGGGTATCCTCTTGAACTCGATATTCGGATAACCCGCCATGAGAGCGTATTGTGAGGCAAAACCCTCGGGAATGCCGATGAGCCCCGCAATCTGCGGGGACGAGGATGCCGCCATCTGAACGAAACCGCCCCAGCAGGTTCCCAGACCGAGTGTCTGCGCCGCAAGGTCAATCTGAGTTATTGCAATGACCGAGTTTACCTGCGCAAACGTGTTTTCTGCCGAGTCGTAAGCTACGATAAGGCAGGGTGCCGTGCGGCAAATCGGGTCTTTACCCGCCTCTCTTGCGGCAATAAGGTGCTCGCAGAGACCTTTAACCGTCTCATTCGGCGGGTTTTGTGCGACATACCTTGCCCATTCGATGACGGCATCGACGACCTTCTCGACTTTTTCGCGGTCGTTGATGACAATCCACGATACCGACTGTATATTGACGCCCGTGGGTGCATATCTTGCGATATCAAAGAGTTTTTCAAGTTTTTCGCGTTCAATCGGCTTACTCTTGAAGTTCCTCATCGAACGCCGCGACATTGAAAGTTTTGCAAACTGCTCATATGTGACACCCTCTTTTACGCCGCTTAAGTCGGGCACCGCACCTGCGCCCTCGTATCTTATATCTATCGCACCGCCCGGGCATATTGCCTCGCAGTGACCGCATTTCAGGCATCTTCCCTCCGTTCCCTCACGCATCACGGGGTATTCGGAATCTTTCAGAACAAGGAGATTGCTTGCGCAGATTTCCACGCACTGACCGCAGCTTATGCATTTTTCCCTGTCGAAATTGAACAGTCTCATGCTTATATATTCAAAGATTGCGACAATAAAGCTATGTGCGGTCGGTATGCGGGGATATGCGGGCGGTCTTTCCGCAAAGATATAACTGTATTATTTACATATAATAAGGGAAGTTATGCTTGAACTGAAATTTATAAGGAACAACCCCGAGATTGTAAGGGCTGACCTCAGAAAACGCGGAGATGCCGAAAAACTCGCATGGATCGACGATCTTCTGGAGAAGGACGAGAGATCGAGGAAGATGCAGACCGAGCTCAACGTGATGAGAAACCGCAGGAATGTCATCAACCGCGACATAAACGAGACACGCAAGGCAGGCGGCGACATCGCACCGCTCCTCGAAGAGGCAAAGACGCTGCCCTCAAAGATTAAGGAATACGAGAAGGAGATTGAGGAGATAAACGCGAAGATAAAGTATTACAGAATGCGTATCCCAAACATCCTCCACGAGAGCGTGCCCGTCGGAAAGGACGACACGGAAAACGTCGAGGTAAAGAGATGGGGAGAGCCCAAGGTTCCCGCATACGAGATTAAGAACCACGGCGAACTTCTCATCGAGAAAGGTCTTGCCGACTTCGAGCGTGCGACAAAGATCTCCGGCTCGGGATTCTACATCCTCAAGGGAAATGCGGCGCTTCTTGACCTCGCACTTCAGCGCCTCGCCCTAGATATGCTGACCGAACGCGGTTTTACCACGATTCTGCCGCCGTTCATGATGAACCGCGCCGCCTACGAGGGAGTTACGGATTTAGCCGATTTCGAGAACGTCATGTATAAGATTGACGGCGACGACGAGTTCCTGATTGCCACGAGCGAGCACCCCATGGCTGCGATGTACATGAACGAGATCTTCGAGGAGAAACAGCTCCCGCTCAGACTTGCGGGCGTAAGCCCCTGTTTCAGACGCGAAATAGGCTCTCACGGTCTGGATACGAAGGGGCTCTTCAGGGTTCACCAGTTCAACAAAGTCGAGCAGTTCATCTACTGTAAGCCCGAGGATTCATGGAAGATGCATGAGGAACTCCTGAAGAACGCCGAAGACTTCTTCCAGATGCTGGGTCTGCCGTATCATGTCGTCAATATCTGCACCGGCGATATCGGAACGGTTGCGGCAAAGAAATACGATATCGAGGTCTGGATGCCGCGCGAGAAGGCATACCGCGAGGTTGTTTCCTGCTCGAACTGTACGGCATACCAGTCGGTAAGGCTGAATATCCGCGTCCGCGACGCACATGACTTCGAGACCAAATACTTCCTGCACACCCTCAACAGCACGGCGGTCGCGACCACGAGAACGGTCCGCGCAATCATAGAGAATTATCAGGAAGAGGACGGAACGGTTGTCATTCCCAAGGCACTTCGCAAATACATGAACGGCGCAGAGACGCTCTGAGATAATATTAACGTTCAAATTAACGTTTAAATTACAGTTTAAGCAGAAAATAAAAAATTATTCTTTTTTTCAGAAGTTGGGGAGATCCTCGGCGTCCCACTTCACGAAACTGCCTTTGAGCAGGAAATATGACGGAATTATCAGTATCAGCGCCGCCAGTGAGAATTCGGTTGCGATAAACGAGAGTCCCAGAAGGAAGATAACGACGGGCATCAGCAGGAGCGAATACCGGAGAAAGAATGCGGCGCTGTAAAGCATAAGCGACGGTTTAAGCCCCGCATAGCGCACCATTATCGACAGAGCATAGTAAGAGACCGATAAAGCCATTACAATGCCGAATATCGCCGAAGAAAGAACGCCGCCGATTACGGCGGTCACTATAAGGAAAACGACGGGCAGGACGTGAAGAACGCTGAATGTGATTATCTTGGCGCGGATTATGGAGGAGACCTTAACGGGAAGGAAGAGGTATGCCGAGAATGACTCAAACTCGGTAAGCCACGTGTACATCGTTGACGCTATTATCCCCGTGACGCCCGCTATTACCATGTAAATCTGCTCGGGCATGAGAACATCCGACAGCACGGATAATACAAACCAGATGAGGCATACGGGCAGGACGAATGAGAATACGGTCTGCCCGATTCCGATGCCGCTTCTGTGAAGGTCTATGAAGTCTTTTGAGATGATGGTAAGCTCTTTCTGTGCCGCGGCATAGACAAAGCCCTTTTCGGATGCCGCGGACGGCGATGCCGCAACTCTGCCGCGGATATACGGCAGACGGCTGAGACAGTCATAGAGCGGATATAATGCGGCGCTGCGCCGTTTTTCGCCGGCATGTGTCTCGGGGGAGAAGAGAAATACCGCGGGGATGAAGAGGATGAGGATTACAGCCGCGGCTGTGAGGAGGAGCGGGTATGAGAAATTGAGGAATATCTCGGATGGCAGCATGAAGAGGCGCATGACTCTCACGATATCGCCGCTGACAATGTAGAGTGCGGCGAATGCAACGCCGATGAGGACAAGAATGCCGTAGAGCGCCGTCCTGCTCCTCGAATATACCGACGAGAGCAGAAATACCGTGCTCATTCCGAGGAGAAACGCCAGAGTTGCGGTGACGAACAGCAGAAGCGGATAGTATATGTTTATCCCCGCAAACGGCGCCGCGACCGTAAATCCGAGGCAGAACGGCATAATCCAGAGCATGAAGTAGTAAAGGGTATCCTTGAGTACGAAATTAAAAAAGAGCCGCCGCTCGGATACCGGCAGACTCCTTGCCGAATGAATAAGCAGACTTCCCTGACCGAATCTGCGGTTCATCATCTCCTTGCCCATGATTCCGAAAGAGCCGACCATGAAACCCATTATGCAGTACATGGAATGCGTAGTCACGACGAGCATGCTTACGTCCATGAGCCTTGCCGTAAAGGGTATGAGGAATGCGCCCATGAACGCCATGCCGAATATGAGAATCGGAAACAGCGCAAAGTTCAGATTGCCGAAGAGCGTCGAGTGCATTCTCCACTCTTCCTTAAACATGCAGACAAAAATCTCAAACATCCTTTCCTCCCGAATTTGGTGTCTATTTTCCGTATATTCCTTATATTCCGTATATCCCGTCAGGCGCGGCTTACGAGCTCCAGAAAGAGATCGTCGAGTTTTTTGCCCTGTTCGTTAAGTTCGGCGACTTTGCCCGTGTATAACAGGGTGCCTTTGTGCAGAACGGCGATTTTGTCGCAGATTTCCTGCGCATTCTCAAGGATATGCGTGGAGATAAAGACCGTGCGCCCCTCTTTCGTGTAACTTTTGAGGAAATCCTTGACCTTTCTCTGCATGACGGGATCGAGGTTTATGAGCGGTTCGTCGACGACGGCAACCTCGGGATTATCCAGAAATGCCTGTGCAAACATCAGTTTCTGGCGGGTGCCGCGTGAGAGGTCTTTACAGAGAACGTCTTTTTTGTCGGCGAAATCGAGGAAATCAAACCACCAGTCGGCTTTTTCGCCGATGTCTCCGATGCCGCGGATCTTACCCGCAAATTGCAGGTATTCAATTGACGTGAGAAAACTCGGCGGCGTCTCCTGTTCGGGAATGATTCCTATGAGACTTCGGACTCTCACGGGGTCGGTCTTGGGGGATACACCGAGGATACTGCAGTCACCTTCGGTAATCTTCACCTGCCCCGTCAGCATCTTGATAATCGTCGTCTTTCCCGAGCCGTTCTGACCCAAAAGCCCGAAGACAACCCCCTTTGGCACGCTGAAACTGACGCCGCTTACGGCACGCAGTTCCCCGTAATCCTTTGTCAGACCCTGCGCTTCAATAACCGATTCCATGTAATCTGCTCCTATCTTCTCATTTACCTGCGAAATTATAAAGATAATCGATTCGGGCATAGTCGTGATACAGGAAATAAAAATCGAAAAGAAACCACATTCACGTATAATATTCACAAACCGACCCGCATATTACCGCGAAAACCGGCACATTTAACCGACTCTTATAAATAAGTGTAAGTTGTATTAACTGAATAACGCAGGACAGAACATCTTTGGATTTGCGGATGCCTGTAAAGTTAAGGTAATGGTCATGACGGATGCAGAATACTTATCAAAATTTAACCGCGTATTAGTCGGCGAAGCGCTAGTTGGACAAAGACCTGAAGTGGCACATCTCGATCTCGTCATGGGACCGAGAGGAAGCAGTGTGGAAGCCGCGTTCGTACAGGCTCTGGCATCGCCGCAGAGGGGACACATACCGCTTTTTGCAATATTGACCTCTAATCTGCCTGCAAAACCCGCGACGCTGATGGTAAACAAGGTCACGATGAAACGCGCAAATCAGACGCTTCGCATGTTCGGACCGGCGCAGCATGCGATAGCCCTGGGTGTCATGGACTGTGTCGCCGACGGCACGATCCCGAGGGAAGTGGTTGATGACCTTTTCATCATAGTCTCGGTCTTCAT
>JAFZMT010000144.1 GCA_017553245.1 Methanomicrobium sp. | reverse complement strand
GATTATTTACTGATTTTCATCAGTAAGGATCTGAACGCTTACAATGTCATGCTGGCGTTCGGCAAGCTTGTTGGCTTTAAAGATGTTCTTTCCGCCCTTGCCGATGGCGATACCGCGGTCTTCCTCCACAATATCCACATTGGCAACCGTCTCGCCCTCTTCGTTCTCAGTCATCTCAATCGACTTGACGCGGGCGGGGAGGAAACAGTTCTTGATAAACTGCTTTGCATCCTGTGAAAACTCAACAACTTCTATTTTTTTACCGAGATCTTCGGAAGCCTTCTTGATACTTGCACCCTGCTTTCCGATGGCGCGACCCATGTCGCCGGGGTTGATTACAAATATTAAGCGATCGTTTCTCTCATCAATGATACAGTCGCGGCTGCCTGCGCCTGTGATGTCTTCGAATTGCTTCATTAACTGAAGACTCTGCTCGTTTAAGACAATCTCGCCCATTTAAGCCCTCTGAATTGAAAGAATATCCGAATCGCCTGCATCGATAACCGCAAGAGCGCTTACAAAGTGAGGTCTTCCGCATGAGATGCCCAAAGCCTTGCTTGTACCCTCATAGGTGTAGACATTCGCGTTCTTCTCCTTGAGGAAAGCCGCGAAATCATCGGGACAGTAGTTTGCCGCGACAACCACGAGTTTTGCTTTTCCGTTTGCGATGCATTCTTTTGTTTCATTCTGACCGATAACGACGTTACCGGTTTTAATTGCCCGTCTTAATGACGTTTCGAAATCCATTGAAATTCTCCTGAATTTAAATCAATTTGGTAATTTTTGGTTGTGTGTTTTTTGTTCTTCTTATTATTAGCATCGAAGACCAAAAAAGGTTATTAAACCTCGCGGTTCAAACCCCTTCAGTTCTTCTTCGCTATTAACTTTACATCACCCGTACCGAGCTGAATCGGCTGACCGACAATCACATTCTCGGTGACGCCCTCAAGGATATCGGTCTCGTTTGCGACCGCCGCATCCAGAAGGTGGTTAACGGTGACCTCAAAGGAAGCACGGGAAAGGACGCTCTCCTTCTCGCCCGCGATACCGTGACGACCGATCTGTTTGACCTCGCCGTCAATGCACATCATATCGGCGACAAGCATAATATGCCTGACATCCACATCGAGACCCTGCTCACGAAGTGTGCTTAACGCTTCATCTATGATTGCCGTTCTGCCTGCCTCAATTCCGAGAACATCGGAGATCTCAGCGATGTTATTTGTTCTGGTTCTGGTGGTATCCACACCTGCAACCTCAAATACGTCCTTAAGATTAGACCCCTCAGTATATAGTATATACTCTTCGTTCTCTTTGCGGACGACAACACGCTCGATATCATCGATACCCTGAACAATGACCTTCCTCACATTCTCGGCAAGGGCAAAGAGGTTCTGATAACTGTCCTGATCCTTCGGAATAAAGGTAAGAGTGGCGTCGGCGAGATCCTCCTCGCACTCGAAATCGCGGTAGTGGTTCTTGTCGCGAATCTTGCGGGGCGCACGCTCGAAGATCTCCTCAAGCGTAATCTTCCTCTTCTTGCAGACATCGCGGTTGATCTTGACTCTGACCTTCATCTCAAGCATATCGGTCACAATTTCGCCGAACTCGCTCAGATGAGCCGCCTCAATCTGCCAGCTGACCTCACGCGCTTTTTCACGGTCGCAGCAGTACTCATCCTCAAGATAAATCGTCATGGAAGGCGTACTCGGAATCTTCCTCGCATCGAGAATCTCGATGAGACGCGGCAGACCGAGTGTGACGTTAATCTCAGCCACACCCGCAAAGTGGAAAGTACGCATTGTCATCTGAGTACCCGGCTCACCGATTGACTGCGCCGCTATGATGCCCACGGCCTCGCAGGGCTCAATCCTCGAGTTCGCATACTCGATGTTTATCCTGTCCATGATGGCTTTGAAGGTCGCATCCGTGAGATCGCGGTCTTTGAGATACGCAATCAGATCGTCCTTGGTCTTCTTGGGAAGGTCGGCAGCCTCGATTACTTTCATATGTGCGTCTTTCATTTCCTGACCTCCTCTTTAAGAATACTCTCGACAATACCCTTCACGTCCACGGGGTCACCCGCACATCCCTTCGCGGGATCGGTCGAGTCCTCACCGTACTTGAACTGGATGATTCTGCCGCCGGAAGTCCTTACGGTTCCGTCGTAGCCGACCTTTAAGTCCTGAAGCGCATTGATCATACGTCTCTGCAGGTAACCGCTCTGAGACGTACGGACCGCGGTATCCACAAGACCTTCACGACCTCCGATAGCGTGGAAGAAGAACTCCGTCGGCGTCAGACCGCTCTTGTAACTGTTCCTTACGAAACCGTGAGCGGTCGCACCCTTATCGCCCTTCCTGAAATGCGGCAGTGTCCTGCCCTCATAACCGCGGTTGATACGCGCACCGCGCACAGCCTGCTGTCCGACACAACCCGCAACCTGGGTCAGGTTAAGCATCGAACCGCGCGCACCCGACACAGCCATTACCACGGCGCTGTTGGAAAGACCGAGGTGACCTCCCGCAATCTTACCGGTACTGTCACGCGCCTTACCCAGAACCTGCATGGTATTCATCTCAAGAGTCTCCTCAAGGGTACGTCCCGGAAGCGGCTCAAGAGTTCCCGCCTCATACGACTTGATAAGGCGCTCCACATCGGCCTCAGCCTTGTCCAGAGCCTCGCTTATCATACCGTATTCGTTCTTTGTGAGGTCTTCATCGTCGATACCGAAGGAATAACCGTCATACATGATACCGCGGATGGCAAGCTTCGTGACATCGTCGACGAACTGACGTCCTCTCTCAAGACCGTGCGTCCTGATGATTCTCTGAAGGATTACGCCCGCCATCGCACCGATTGATTTCTTATCGATTGTACCGCAGATGAGGTTGCCGTCGACAATCTTGACATAGGCATCCTGAATACTGTTCTTGTTATCCGCATTCGGAATCTCGGCGCATTTCTCCTTCTTACACTTCGCACAGTTCAGACACGAACTTGAGCGGTAGACCATGTTAAGGTCGTCGGGGAGAATCATCGAGAAGATCTGCTTGTTTGTCCAGTACTCGACGCCGTTCTCGACCTTGTCGGGCTTGGGAAGGTGGTCGGGCAGACTGTTCATCAGCAGGAAGAGAACCGCGGATTTGTTAAACCAGCGCTTCTCGTGCGTAAGCAGGAAAATACCCGAGATG
>JAFZMT010000143.1 GCA_017553245.1 Methanomicrobium sp. | reverse complement strand
TAACCCGAATAACCCGAATGACCCGAATAATCGGAAAGTGATGCCTGACGGAGTTGCCTGCATGTGCTGCCGAAGAGTGATGCGAAGAGTGCCGCTGCGAAAGTGCTCTCTGAAAGTCTGCCTAAAAGTGCGGACTTAAAAGTGCTTATGTGTTTATGAAAGTTCCCGGAAAAAGTGCTGATATCGGGATTTGAACCCGAGTCGCAGGAGTGAGAGTCCTGCATGATTGGCCTCTACACTATATCAGCACAAATCAGTAAAATGTGCACCTATATTTTACATCGGCAAGTACTTAAAACTTGATAAATGAACTTTGAGAAACGGGAGTATTGCACCGGATTATTGCACTATAAATAAGTAGAATCAGACACCATTAATAACAGCACAATATGCCCACGTTTGAAGAAGAGATCAAAGCAATCGAGGACGAGATCCGAAATACAAAATACAATAAGGCTACAGCCCAGCATATCGGAAGACTGAAAGCCAAACTCGCCCGAATCAAGGATGAAGCCGTAGCAAGAGCCATGGCGTCGTCGGGCACGGGCGAGGGTTATTCGGTCAAGAAGTCCGGCGACGGCACCGTTGTTCTGGTCGGCTTTCCTTCGGTCGGTAAATCAACGCTCTTAAACAAGATTACGGGTGCGGAGAGCGAGACGGCAAATTATGCTTTCACGACGCTTACGGTGGTGCCGGGCGCAATGGAGCACAAGGGCGCGAATATTCAGATTCTGGATATTCCGGGGCTTATCGCCGGCGCCGCCATGGGCAAGGGTCGCGGTAAGGAGGTCATCGGCGTTGTCAGGAGCGCGGATCTCATTCTTCTTCTGGGCGATGTCTTCAACGAGAAGCACATCAACGTTCTTATCAAGGAGCTTTACGATGCCGGCATAAGACTCAACAAGCAGAAGCCGGATATCACGATAAAGAAGACGGGATACGGCGGTATCAGGCTGAACACGGTCGGCAGCACGGATTTGGACCTCGACGAGGTCAGGGCGATTCTTGCCGAAAACAAGATTATGAATGCGAATGTGCTTACCCGCGGTCCGGTGACGCAGGATGATTTCGTGGACGCGATGATGGGCAGCCGCGTCTATATCCCCGCGTTCTTTGCGATTAACAAGATTGATCTGGTAGATGAGGAGCACAGGCAGGAGATAATCAGGGACGTTACCGCACGTTTCGGAAAGCCGCCGATAATGCTTTCGGCACACAGCGGTTACAACATCGAGAAACTTAAGGACGAAATATACGACCAGCTCGGTTTTATCAGGATTTATTTGAAGCCGGTCGGCGGCAAGGCGGATCTGGAAGTGCCGTTGATCGTCCGCGAGCCGGCGACGGTGGAGTCGGTCTGTAACAAGCTCCACCGCGATTTCGTGGAGAAGTTCAGGTATGCGAAGGTCTGGGGCAAGTCGGTCAAGCACGATGCCCAGCGCGTCGGATTAAACCACAGGCTTCACGACGGCGATATTCTCTCGATTGCGGTCAGGGCGTAATTAACGCGCTTTTCCGCACCGTTCCGCGCCTTCGGATATCCTTTTTACCCTTTTCTAACCCATTTCAAACCTATTTAAAACCCATTTCAACAATTTACCTTTTTTACCGATTTACCTTTTTTTACACTTAAGCAAAAGAAGATATAGACATAAAGCCTACATCATGACATGAAACGTTTACTATTCTTTGCAATGGTTCTGGTTATTGCCGTCGCGGTTATGGCGGCGGGATGTACGGGAAGCGGATCACAGGCACAGCCTTCGGGATCGTCCGGCTCTTCGGGATCGTCGGGTTCCGGCTCGTCGCAGCAGACCGCGTCGGGTTTTTCGCTGACGCCGACGGCGGTCGACAAGGTCCCCGACAATCTGGGAATGGCATGCGATGCCTCAAAAGACCCGATTACCGCCAAGATTACGGTTATCTCACGCGGCGGCAAGGGACTTTACATGTGTAAGAGCCTTGACGTGACGGCTTACATGTCGACGGGCGAGATTCTTAAGGATACGATTAAGCCCGATGTCAACACCGAGAAGCAGTTTGACGGCACCAAGGGCGTTGACAGGATTGTTGTCGTTGCCAACTACAACAACGGCGATTCCTACAAGATCTATGATGATGTTCTCGAATACAAGAAGAGATCAAACAATCAGTAGATCGGACAACCAATAATCTTTTTTTCAGCGTTTCAGCGCATTAAAGTAAAACGTAAAAATAACGCTTAAAAGTAAATGAAAGTAAAAAGGCAGGGTTGCCTTTCAGTTTTTGCCTGCGGAGTCGAGGTATCTGCCGATGAGGCTTTTCGCGGTCTCCGAGGCTTTCATACATATCTCTTCTTCGCTGGGGATAAAGCCGTCATACATGAGGACGCGACCGTTGCAGAATACCGTGTCGACGGCGTTGGAGCCTGCGGAGTAGACGATATTCGACTGCGTGTTGTAGAGCGGCGTCATGCAGGATATGTTCGTCCTGAAGAGGACGATATCGGCGGGGTTTCCGACCTTGAGGCTGCCGCCGCCGAATCCGAGGGCTTTCATGCCGGCGGAGGTCGCCATCTTTACGGCTTCGTGCGAGGGAAGGACGGTGTCGGAGTTCCAGTAGAATTTCTGCAGGAGCGCCGCGGTCTTCATCTCCTCAAGGATGTCGAGGTTGTTGTTGGATGAGCAGCCGTCGGTGCCGAGGGTTACGTTAACGCCGCTGTCGATGAGTTTCTGATACGGCATTGCCCTGTTTACGGCAAGTTTCATGTTCGAGCAGGGGTTGTGCGAGACGGCGCAGCCGCGTCTGCCGAGGAGTTCGCAGTCGGCATCATCGAGCCAGCAGCAGTGTGCGGCGACGGTTCTTTCGGAGAGGCATCCGCAGTCGTCGAGGAGTTTTGCGGGGCGGACTCCGTTTGCCTCAATGCAGTCTTTTACCTCTTTTTCGGTCTCGCAGAGGTGGGTGTGGAGCATTATGTTCTTTTCTTTGGAGAATTCGGCGCACCATTTGAGTCCTTCTTTCGAGACGGTGTAGGGTGCGTGCGGTCCGACCGCGGCTTTGATACGCGGGTTTTTCATGTCGGCGATGTGCTTATACAGGGCTTCGGTTGCCTTTATCTCGGATTCGCGTTTTTCTTCGCTGCCGAAATCGATGAATCCGTAGGAGAGGACGCCTTTTATGCCCATTTCGTCGACGGCTTTTGCCGCCATGTCCATGAAGAAGTACATGTCGTTGAAGGCGACGGTTCCGGAGCGTATCATCTCGATGCAGGCGAGTTTTGTGCCCCAGTATACGTCGTCGCCGTTGAGGTGCGCTTCAAGGGGCCATATTTTCTCGGAGAGCCATTCCTGAAGGTGCATGTCGTCGGCATATCCGCGGAGGAGTGCCATTGCCGCGTGTCCGTGTGTGTTTGCGAAGGCGGGCGATGCCGCACTTTCGGAGCCGTCGATTATGAATTCCGGTTCGCCGAATTTGCCGGAATATTTATCGGATATCTCTTCGATGAGTCCCGTTTCACCGATGTATATGTCCTGTTTTTTTCCGTCGATAAGGGTGCCTTTTATAAGCGAGGGCTTCTGTTCGCCGAATATATCAAATTCCCGATATTCGTCGTCTGTCATGAATAGTTCTTGGCGCTGTATTTATATATAGTTGACAGGTTTTGTTTCCGGCATTTTTATGATGCACGTGCGCCCGATGCCGTTTTCATACAATGCCGTTATACGGCATTGCTTTCAGCCGAGGATGTCGATGACGGTTCTTATGAGGCGGTTTGTGACGTCGACCTTGGCTTGTGAGCTTTTAAGGATTTCATCGTAGGAGATTTCGTCCCCGCAGAGTCCGTTGCAGAAGTTGTCGACCATGCATACGGCGGCGAAGGGGATGCCGAGTTCGTTTGCTATCGCGGCTTCACCGGCGACGGTCATGCCGACTATGTCCCCGGCGTTTACGAGCGATTTTATCTCGGCAACCGTCTCGAACCTCGGTCCGCGTGTCTGGACGTAGGTGCCGCCGACTATGGTTTCGGGAACGGCGTCGTGTATCTTTGCAATCAGGTCGCGGTCGATTGAGGGGGCGACGTGTCCGATTGCGTTGTTGTGGATGGTCGGTATCTGCGAGGGGCTGAAGTAGTCGTCGGGGAGGACGATTGATCCGACGGGGTATTCTTTTTTGAGCGAACCTACGGAGCCGAAGGCTACTATTCTGTCGACACCCGCGATTGCCATTGCCGAGATGAGAGCGGGGTGGTTGATTCTGTGCGGCGGCGTTGCGTGCTGGTGCCTCATGACGAGCGCCATGTCGCCGAGCCAGATTTCCGCGGGTCCGTAGGGCGTTGCGATTGTTTTTTTGTCAAGCGGCGGTATCTCCGCATGAAAGAGACCTGTTCCTCCGATTATTCCCAGCATTTTATCCTGTCCCGGTTATGTTTAGGTTATGTTTAGGTTATGTTTCGGTTATGTCCCGGTTATGTTTCTGTTATCCAGTTTTGTCGCTGATTCATTATCATGATACTGTTTTGCTGCCCGGCATTCCGCCGCACTCCCGCACTCCCGCAATCCTATCAAAACAGTTATGGTCATTATGAACTCATTTATTTTTAATGGGTATTTTTCAGACTGCCGATGAAGAACTGATTAAAGCAGGCGAATGCAGTGATATCTGCCTGAAGAGATGCTGTGATATGCTGATAGCGGATAATTTGAATCCGCGGGTTACCGTTGAGGTCGCCGCGTCCGTTCTGCCGCACGAGTGGGGCGTTTTCTGCGGACTTGCCGATGCGCTGAAGCTTCTTGAGGGTGTCGACGTCGATGTTTATGCGATGCCGGAGGGCAGCATGTTCTATTCGGGCGAGCCCGTGATGCGGATTACGGGCAACTATCAGGATTTCGCACGTTTCGAGACGGCATTATGCGGTTTTCTGAGTCAGGCGTCGGGGGTTGCGACCGCGGCGGCGTTCATCAGGCTCTGCGCCGATAAGGTTCCCGTATACTCGCTCTGTGCGGGGCTTGTCCATCCGGCGATTTCCGCCGCCGTCGAGCGTTCGGCGTGGATTGGCGGTATTGACGGGGTTAACGGGGCACTTGCGCCCGCGGGGATTCCGCATATCGATGTGATGCCGCATAACTTCGTTATGTGCCATTCCAACTCGAACGATGCGTGGAATGCGTTTGAGAGGCTTATGCCGGCGGAGGTTTCGCGGGTTATGGTCTGCGGCACCCGCGGCGATATAAGGAGCGATGCGATTGCGGCGGCAAAAGCGGGTGCGGCTGCGGTCAGAATCGATGTTTCGGACAGCGTCGGCAGTATCCGGCGTCTTATCGAGGAACTCCGCTGGGAGCTGGACACGAACGGCTTTACGGAGGTCGGTATCTTCGTCGCCGGCAATCTGAGTCCCGAGGATGTGTCAAGCCTCAATGACTGCGCGGATGCGTTCGGCATCGGCGGTGCCATCGCAAATGCGCCTTCGATTGACTTTTCGTTCGATATCGTGGAGGCAGACGGCGTTCCGGTCTCGCGTCGCGGGAATAAGAGCGGCGCCAAGGAGGTCTACGAGTACGAGGACGGCAGTCATATTCTGCTGCCGCTGACTTCGCAGCCGCCGGAGGAAGTGCGGTGCATGACGCGTATTTTCATTAAGAACGGTCAGATTCTCAATGTTCCCGATATGCAGAAGTCACGTGCGAGGGTGCTTTCGACGCTTGCGAAGTTTTCGTAAGCCTTCCGGAGTTTTAGGAATCTTCGTGAGAATTTATCCGTAAAAAAGAATTTCGGGATTTAATTAATCCCTGTTTTTGTTTTATTTTGCTTTTTTTGTTTTGCTTTTTTTGGTTTGCTTTTTTTGGTTTGCTTTTTTTATTTTGCTTTTTATCTCAGTTTCAGATTATCTCGTGTATTCGCCGATGATGTAGTTCATATCCGCGCCTTCGAGGATTGCGTCCTTGAGGTTTGCGCCGGTGAGGTCTGCGCATTTGAGATCGGCGTAGCTTAAGTCGGCTCCCGTGAGATCGGCGTTTCTGAGGTTGGCGTAGTCGAGTTTTGCGCCCACGAGGTCGGCACCCGAGAG
Organism: Methanomicrobium sp.; assembly: GCA_017553245.1. Classification (GTDB taxonomy): domain Archaea; phylum Halobacteriota; class Methanomicrobia; order Methanomicrobiales; family Methanomicrobiaceae; genus Methanomicrobium. The sequence goes on along the minus strand of JAFZMT010000143.1, from coordinate 5,515 downwards.
GTCGGCGCCGGTGAGGTCGGCAAGCGTCATCTTGGCGCCGTGAAGGTCGGCTCTTCTGAGGTCGGCGCCGGCGAATTTCGTCTTGTAAGCGTTTACCTTGGCGAGATTTGCGCCTTCGAGGTATACGCCCGAGTAGTCAAGGTATGATATCGACTGCGACGTGTAGCCCTGCACCGCCTCGGGTTGCGGGCAGTTTACGGTCTGCAAACTGCCCATAAAGAGTAAGACGTTGATTATCAGTGAGATCATGAGGATTACCGAGACTATTATCAGTTTCTGCAGTATCCTTTTCGCTTCTTCTTCCATTTGTATCTCCCCGCAAATATTCTGTTATTAAAGAATATGTTATTCCGTAATTCTATAATTCTATTATCCGCGGATGTAAAAAGATATATGTATTTTCTTCCGCGTGGTTGTTCTTTCCGTTTAACGTTTTATTGCCGCTTTCCCCGTTTCTTATACTTCCCCCGTTTCTTATATTATCTTATATTGTCTTCACCTGCTTCTTTCGTTACGCAAACAGCGGCATGAGAAGCGTCAGGGTTATGCAGACGGCAATCGGGATGGTGAGGTTGTCGTCGACCGGTGAGACAAGTTCGGTTATGCCTGCGACAGCCGCGGTTATCGCCGCTGCGGGTGCGGGGATTGACATGAGAAGGAAGAGCGCAAGGAATCCGCAGATAATGCCGCTGAGCGAGCCTTCCAGCGATTTGTTCCTGTAGATCTTTGTCTTTCCGAAGTTGATGCCGACTATGGTCGAGATGCCGTCGAGGAAGGAGAGGACAAGGACGGCTGAGACAACGTATTCCTTCTCGAAGAGCAGGAGGCAGACAAAGGTGCCGATGAAGAAGAGTATTGTTCCTTTTCCCGGGAAGACGCCTTCGCGTTCGAGTCCGGCGACTATGGGCGAGAAGAGGGGGATGTATTTTCCTTTGTATATTGCCGCGGATATGCAGAGCGAGAGGAGTATAACTATGCCCAAAACCGCAATTGCGGTGATGCGGTCGGCGAAATATATGAAGAGGGCTATTATTATGCCGAAGAAGATATGGGCTGTTTTTCTGTATTCTTCTCTCATTTCGTTATCCGTCCGACCGACCCGCAGTCTGTTGCATTATTATATGTATATTGTATGTTCTTTTGAAGAGTTAACGGTTGTTGAATACGGTATCGGCTGCCTCTTCAGGTTGTTGCAACCGGATTGCACTTCATGTTGCCCTTTCCGGTTGCCCTTTCAGGTCCCCGGCGGGGTGAATGCGGCAGTGCAAAAACAAATTCTTTTATCCTACGGCGTCAAATTATAATAGCACACTTTTGCGGGCAAGTAGATCAGTGGGAGATCGCTACCTTGGCATGGTAGAGGCCGCGGGTTCAATTCCCGCTTTGTCCATCGCTTTCTTTTGTGATTAATCCGTTCAGATTTTATGTAAGCTCGGATTATGTGTTGTCAGGTTATGTGATGACGGATTATGTGATGTGTAATCTGAGATTATCCGGGTAAGTGTGAGGTAAGGTCTCTTAAAAGCGCATTCGATTTTGCCGCCTTTTGCAGTATACAAATTTCGTTTCACTAATTCAAGTTCATCCGAGTTAATTCGGGCAGAATTCGGTCTGAAACCCGTCGGATTTGCCTCCGATTTCATTTTTCAGATGTGGCACGTTAACCCGATTGACTTTGTAGATCAAATATGGTTGACAACTGCATATCAAAGTTAACCTGCAATAGCTGATTTTTTACCAAAATTCATTGATTTTATTTGATGTTCGGTTTCGGTGCCGGAATTAACTTCATGTTTAACAGATCTGTTAAATGTGAAGGACTAAGTGAAGTATGTATAAAGTTTATTTCCCGTAAAATCCTTAAAGCATTTCGGCAGCCGCAAAATTACAGAATACCAAATATATTTTGGGTTTTATTATTTGTGTGAATTTTTAATGTTGTTTATTTAACAAATAAATTTTGTAAAATAAATGTAAATTGGGCTTTTTTCAAATGCGGCAAAATAAATCATTAAACAAGAAGTTTTATATGCAATCAAAATAACCCTTTACTGAAACAGGTAAAAATTATGGATGTTAAGTTTGTTACTACTACCTGCCCGTACTGCGGTGGAGGTTGTTCGTTTAACCTGGTCGTAAAAGACGGCAAAATCATTGACACACAGCCGTCCCAGCGCTCGCCGGTAAACCAGGGTAAGATGTGTCCGAAGGGAGTTTTCGGATTCGAATTCATTACGTCCCCGGACCGTCTTACGACCCCGCTCGTAAAAGACAAGGCAACAGGAAAACAGCGCCCTGCAACATGGGATGAAGCACTCGAGGTCATTGCCGAGAACTTCAAGAAGTATAAGCCCGAAGAGATGGCGGTTATCTCATCGGCACGCTGCTGTAATGAGGATAACTACGCAATGCAGAAGTTTGCACGTGTAGTTCTTCACACCCCGAACATTGACCACTGTGCACGTCTCTGCCACGCTCCGACCGTCGCGGGACTTGCAAACGTATTCGGCTCGGGTGCATCGACCAACTCGTTCAATGATCTTGCAATCGCGGATTTAGTCTTCATCATCGGTTCAAACAACTTTGAGGCACACCCGATTGTAGCACGCAGAATCATGGAGGGTAAGAGGAAGGGAGCAAAGATTATCGTCTGCGACCCGCGTAACACCCCGACGGCAAGACACGCCGACCTTCACATTCAGCACTTCCCCGGAACGGATATTCAGTTACTCAACTGTATGATGAAATACATCATCGAGCACGACTGGATCGACAAGGAATTCGTGGAGAACAGAACAAAGGGCTACGAAGACCTCAAGAAGTGCGTCACACAGGACAAGTACAGCGTCGAGAACACCGCAAAGGTCTGCGGCGTCCCGGCAGAGAGCATCATGCAGGCAATCAACTGGCTCCACGAGTACCAGCACAAGACCGCATTCGTTCACTGTCTCGGTATCACCCAGCACACCGTGGGTGTCGACAACGTAAGATCAATCGCATTCATCCAGACTATTTTAGGAAACATCGGTAAGCCCGGATGCGGAGTTAACGCACTTCGCGGTCAGAACAATGTCCAGGGTTCCTGCGACATGGGCGCACTCCCGAACGTTTACGCCGGTTACCTCAAGGTCACCGATCCTGCGGCTGCAAAGAAGGTTGCGGAGTACTGGGGCGTTGACGAGGTTCCGAACGGCAAGCTCGGTCTTCACATCCCCGAGATGCTCGAAACACTTGAGGAGCACCCCGACAAATTAAAGTGTCTCTACCTGCTCGGTGAGAACCCGGTCATTTCCGACCCGAACTCCAAGGCTGTCGAGAAATCGATGGAGAACTGTGAGTTCTTAGTGGTTCAGGATATCTTCCAGACCGAGACCAGTAAATACGCCGATGTCGTCTTACCCGGTTCCTGCTTCGCAGAGGAAGACGGAACACAGACGAATGCGGAACGCCGTGTTCAGAGATTCAGAAAGGCGGCAGACGCACCCGGAGAGTCCAAACTTGACTGGGAGATCATCAAGATGATCGCCGAGAAGATGGGCTACGGTAAATACTTCACATGGAAGACCAGCGAGGATGTATTCGACGAGATGCGTAAGATTACACCCCAGTATGCAGGTATCACCTATGCGAAACTCGACGGCGACGGTATCCAGTGGCCCTGCCCGACCGAGGAGAGCAAGGGAACGGCAATCCTTCACGTCAAGGAATTCGCGGGAATGCCCGAGGGCAAGGCACAGCTTGCGGCTATCGAGCACCGTGCTCCGGCAGAGGTTGTCGACAGCGAGTATCCGCTGTGGCTTACAACCGGTGCAACCATCTGGCACTGGCCCAGCGGTTCGATGACACGCAGATGCAAGCAGCTCGACAAGGACTGCCCGACCGCATGGCTTGAGATTTCACCGGCGGATGCCGCTAAATACGGATTAGTCGATGAAGAGAAGGTTACGCTCTACAGCCGCCGCGGTGAGGTTAACGTTAACGTGCGCATTACTCCCAACATCAAGGAAGGAGTTCTGTTCATGCCGTTCCACTTCATTGAGGCACGTGCGAACTTAGTCACGAACACGGCATACGACCCCGTATCGAGGACACCGGAGTTCAAGGTCTGCGCAGTCAACATTAAGAAAATGGAGGCGTAAAGATGTCGGCAAAAGGTGACACATTCTATGCATGGACAAAGTCCAGCGATATTAAAGGAGAGTGCGGAGGAGCCGTAATCTCCATCCTTAAATACGCTCTTGAGAACAAGATTGTCGATATGGTTCTGACAGTCCGTAAGGGTGTCGATCTCTACGATCCGTTACCGGCATTCATTACCGACCCCGCAGAGCTTGCGGCATGTGCGGGTTCACTGCACTGCGGTACCCTGCTTCTTCCGAAGCTCATCAAGAAGTACCTCGACGGCGCCAGAAACATGAAGATCGCGGTTACGGTCAAGGGCTGCGATGCAAAGGCAATGTATGAACTTGCAAAGCGTAACCAGATCAACATGGACAACATCTTCATGATCGGTCTTAACTGCGGCGGAAGTGTTTCTCCGCAGGTTGCACGCAAGATGATTGCCGAAAAGTACGGTATTGACCCCGACGATGTCGTTAAGGAAGAGATTGACAAGGGACAGTTCATTGTCATGACCAAGGACGGTCAGCACAAGGGTATCAAGATCGATGAACTCGAAGAGGAAGGTCTCGGACGCCGTCCGAACTGCCAGCGCTGCGAGACAAAGATCCCGCGTCAGGCGGATATCGTCTGCGGTAACTGGGGTGTTGTCGGAGATAAGGCAGGCAAGGCAACCTTTGTCGAGATCTGCTCGTCCAAGGGTGCAAAGCTCTTTGACGGTGCCGTAAGTGCAGGCGCAATCGACACCTGCGCACCCGACGCGAAGGGTCTTGCAATCAGAAGCAAGATCGAGAAAGTAATGATCGACATGGGTAAGAAGAACCAGGAGAAGCAGTTTGCGGCACTCGGAACCGGTGCAAAGCGCCTCGGTTTCATCAAGGGCGAAGCTTCGAGATGTATCAAGTGTTACAACTGTATCGAGCAGTGTCCGATCTGTTACTGTAACGAGTGTTCCACAAAGAAGCCGCACCTTGTCCGCCCGGGTCTTATTCCGCCGGACTTTATGTTCCACTTAATCCGCTTCGCACACGTATCCGATTCCTGTGTCAACTGCGGTCAGTGTCAGGAGTTATGTCCGATGGATATCCCGAATGCGCTGGTCATGCATTCACTTCAGGTTGAGATGCAGAAGCTCTTCGGATATGTCCCCGGTTACGACATGCAGCTGCCCGTCCTTGCGTATGTTGAGGAAGCGGCTGAGAGAAAGCGTCTTGCGGATACCGGAAGCGACCAGATCTTCAATATCTTCACGGATAACGAGGAATAAATTTCATCCAATCATATTTTTCACTTCGTTCACAAATTACGCCCGATAACAACGAAATAATACAAAGCAACAAAGCAGCAATATAATCAATACGGCAATAATATCAATACCATACCGATATCCCCATCC
>JAFZMT010000142.1 GCA_017553245.1 Methanomicrobium sp. | reverse complement strand
TAATGTCGCCGCCGGCGAACACACGATCATGCTTCGTCTGTCGGGATATCAGGACACATATTCACGGGCAGTTGTCACCCCCGGACAGGTTTCGACGCTCACCATGAGCATGGCACCTGGATCGTCACCGACGCCGGGTCCGTCAAAGTCGCCCGGATTCGGAGCAATCGCGGCTTTGCTTGCGCTTGCAGGCACTATGGCGGTATTGGCGATCTTCAACAGGAAATAATAGACATCTGACTGAATCAAAAATAACTGAAAATAATCAAAATAATCAAAATAACTTTTTTGTTTTCGGGATTATCCCTTGAAATTCGTGAAATAATTCTGTATATAGCCCTGTTTGACCTTCTTTTCACGCTCCTCCTTTGTAAACTCAAGCATGAACTCTGTCGACTGCATCGCCGGGCAGAACGGGCAGACGGCATAGGGCACGTCATCCGCCTTATCTCTGACGGGGCAGTAGAAGACTCCGTTCTCGGATTCGACCTCATGACCGCCCGGGAAGGGAGTGCCGACGGGGTGCGCCGGCTCTCTCAGCACAAACATGCGGAATCCGATAAGCAGATACTTCAGATACGGCAGCCGCGGGTCGGACTTGGATGCCCTGTTTCGGCATGACTTAAGCGCCGTCATCCAGTAATCGCGGGCTGCGGGGGCAGGCGCCGAGATGTAATCCGCAGGGTCGCGGGACTGCGCAAGCAGAGCGATGTCGTTGAAAGCGCCCTGATACATCTCCTCCAGTTTCTCAACAAGCCGGCGGACATAAGACCTGTTCGCCCCCTCAAGTTTATCCTCGACCTGCGCAATCAGCAGTCGGATATCATTGCGGTTGAACGTATCCGTAGCATCCGCGATTATTTCTATCATGGCGTCGACAGTCTTCGCATCCGAAAGTCGGTTGAAAGTGAGGGTAATTTCGTTTACGAGCCGCGAATATTCGGGGAGGATTTCGTCGCCGCCGTCTCCCGCGCCGTCCATATCCATGAAAATGGAGCGCTCAAGCTCGGTCTCTTTCTCTTTCTTTTTCCGGCGCCTGCCGCCGATGCTGAAGAATCCCCACGACCGTGCCCCCGATGCCGCGGAGTTTCGCGCCGCATCCTTTGAGTGCCCGTCGCCGTTTCCTTTTTCTGTCATTTTATCGATTATCGAATATCTGTTATCATACAGATTGCCTTATCCCGAAACCGCCTTAAGAGAGGTCTTTTTCCATTCGTATGCAGCGGAAGGTATCGCCGTCAAAATACGGCTCTCCGCATTCCCTGTAGCCGAGTTTCCTGTAAAATTCGACCTTATTATCGCGGCTGTCGAGAACGACCTTTTTGTATCCGAGCTCCGCCGCCCACCGCTCGCACTCCTTCACGACGGCAGATCCTATGCCCCGATGTCTGTATTCGGGAAGGGTGACGATTCTGCCGATGATGACGCTTCCCGCATCATTCTCATACATTCTGGCGGTGGCTATGGGGAAATCATCGTCCAGCGCAAGGATATATTTAGTATCCGGCGCATCGTGCCCGTCGAATTCCTGACGCAGAGTGATGTGGTGCTTCTTTGCCATCGCCTGTATTCTCACATAATAGGCGCCCGCCTGCTGCCATCTCTCGGTTGCCCGTATTATCTCGAGATTCATATTTTCTTTGATTCCGTTTCCGGACTCCCGTTCCGGACCCGGTTCATATTATTTCGTCTTTCAGATTATTTCCTTTGTGTTTCCCGCACCAGAGCCGCACCCTTCCCGAAAGCCGCCCTGCATTCATGCGGGAATACCTTCTCGTGACGCTCCTTCTTTGCTTCAACATCGAAATACGACCATACCCAATCGGTCTTGCCGTAATCCTTCAGCTGGAGGGTATCTCCGCTGATAAGTATCTCGGTCGGACCAACGAAAATGTCGAATATCTGCTTATATCTCTCCATGAGATCGAGATACATCGTATCCGGCGCATTGCTGGTCATGATGAGAAGCACGGGAATTCTGTTCTGATTACAGCAGGGCGTTTCGGCGTTGTATGTCAGATTCTGAAAGACGAGCCTCTCGTAGAGTGCTCTGAAGGATGCCGTCATCTCACTGAGGTAATTGGGAGAGCCTATTATCAGACCGTCCGATTCTCTGATTGCGTCAAGCACGGGCGTAAGTCCGTCCTTTATTATGCAATGCCCTTTATTCTTCTCTTTCTTGCAACCGAAACAGGATCGGCATCCGGTATACTTCTCCATCCTGAAGAGATTGAATCTCTCCACGGTCGCACCTTCGGATTCCGCACCTTTTGACGCCTCGGTTATCAGAGTTTCCGTGTTCCATCCCATTCTGGGTCCTGCATTAACAGCCACAATCTTTTTGCCGGTTTTGATCATGTTAGATCATAATTGGATAAATGATATAAATTATTCCTTCGCATATCAGCCACATAACGGGCACAGACACATGGAGACACGGAGCATTTTGCCGATCTGCAGGTCGTCGGATATCGCATCTCATGAGATAGGAGAGGGGTGGCAGGGTCGTGCATTAGGTTTTTTGCTCATTTCCTAAGATTCCAAAGATTTTTTAATGTGTACTCAAAAAATTAGTTCGGTTAAATGGAGATCACCGAGTGCGAAGACTACCTTGAGGCGATAATAAATAACTCTGTCGAAGACGTTACACCCGATTCCCTGAAGATACTTGCGGACGCCCTGAATAAAGACATCTCCGAGATTGAAGGCGGGCTTAAAGCCCTCTGCGATGAGGACTTTATCAGGATAGACAGGGACGGAGCGTATCCGAGGATTAAACTCACTCATGCCGGCAGAAAACTCGGTGAATGCACAATAAAAAAACATCTCGTTCTGGAATCTTTTTTCACGGAGATACTGGGCATGGACTCCCATTCCGCCTCGAAAGAAGCCTGCGTCCTCGAGCACGGCGCCTCGCCGGAGACAATCAAGCGCCTGCATAACTACATAAAGGAAAGCGGCTTAAAACACCGTATGCACACCCGAAATCCTGACGGCGGGCACTTCAGTCACGGCTTCAGTCACAGGCACGGCGGGAGTCGCGATGACGATACCGGCGATATCGGACGAAATCTCTCGGAGTTCAATGAGGACGATGCCGTCAAGATACTCTTTACCGACGGCGGCTCGAGAAGAACGGACAGGCTCTGCGATATGGGGCTGATTCCCGGGGAAACCGTCACGATAAAGAGAAAACTCTCCAACGGCGCCATGGTCGTCGCAATCAAATCCAGCGAGGTCGGAATCAGCCCCGAGATTGCACGCCTCGTATATGTCGAGAAGGTGTAGCCGCATTACATACGGGGTAAAGGGATAGGATGGATGACGAAATAAGGGATGAATCGGTTTCGGAAAGGTCGGAAAAATCCGATACGCTGAAACTGGCGCTTATCGGCAACCTCAACGTCGGCAAATCCCTTATCTTCAACAGCCTTACCGGTATCGGCGTCGAGATATCGAACTTCCCGGGCACGACCGTCGGCATGTATACGGGAAGCCTCGTGCACAAGGATAAGCACTACGAGATAATCGATTTCCCGGGCGTATATTCGCTGGACGGCGTAAACGAGGAGGAGACCGAGGTAAGAAAGTTCCTGCTCGAAAAGAAAGCCGACAGGCTCATCGCCGTTCTTGACTCCGCACACCTCGAGAGAAACCTGTATCTGCTCCTTCAGGTCGCGGAATTCCAGATTCCGACCGTAGTCATCCTTAACATGACGGACGAGGCGGAAAAGCAGGGGCTTGTCATAGACGGCGACAGACTCGCCGAAATACTCGGATGCCCCGTCCTCAAGACCGCCGCCATCGACGGCATGAATATCGACAGGATAATCCCGCTCGCCGAGAGCGAGGCAAAGACAATCAGTGCCGTCACGCACTACGACGACCATGTCGAAGCCGCACTCAGAAGTTTCTCGAAGGTTAACGGCAGCGACAGATTGAGCGGTCTTCTGGCTCTCGAAGGTCTTCTTCCCGACAGCGACCTCTCGGAGACGGCGGGTGTGATTGCCGCCGAGATTGAAGACAAGCACAGGATGTCGGTGCATCAGATTCTTGCCGCCAACCGTCATAACGAGGCTAAACGCATCAGGGGTCTGATTGAGAAGGACGGGAAGTTTAAGCCGGCGAGGAACTTCGACCGCCTTCTTACCCGCACTTCCACGGGGGTGCCGATAATGACGGTCATCCTGCTGACAACCCTTATCTGCGTCTTTATCATCGGCTCTTTTCTGGAAGAGCTGATAGTCGAACTCTTCGAGACCTTCCTGATTCAGCCGATGTATGCGCTTTCACTGCCGCCGCTTCTTGAAAATGTCGTCTATTCGCTCCTGATTGCCGTGGAAGCGGGCTTGGGAATCGCATTTCCGTATGTCTTCGTCTTCTACATACTCATCTCGGTTCTGGAGGATACGGGGTATATGACGAGGGCGGCATTCCTCGCCGACCGCGCCATGCACAATATCGGAATGCACGGGCAGGCGCTGATTCCGATGGTTCTGGGATTCGGCTGCAATGTCCCGGCAATCATGGCAATCCGGCAGTTCTCGGAGAGGGAGAGGATTATTGCGTCCTTCCTCATCACCATGGTGCCCTGTTCGGCAAGAACGGTCATAATCGCGGGCATTGTCTTTACCTTCGTCGGTCTCTTCGCGGCGCTCTCGATTTATCTTATCGTGTTTATTCTCATCATCCTCACCGGCATCGTGCTTACTAAGGTCACCCCGGGCGACCAGTTCGGCATGATTCTCGAGATGGTGCCGATGCGACATCCGCGTGCAAAACAGACGCTTACAAGGGCGTGGCTTAGGATGAAGGAGTTCCTCTTCATTGCAATGCCGCTTCTCCTCGTATCCAGCGTCGTTCTGGGTATTTTGCAGTTCTTCGGCATTATTGCGGCATTTCAGGATCTCTTCGAGGGGTTCATGTATTCGGCGCTCGGTCTTCCAGACTATGCCTCGACATCGCTTCTCTTCGGCATTCTGAGAAAGGAGATGGCGTTTGAGACGCTTGCAATTCTTTCGGGAACGGCAAATCTGGGGTCTGTCATGAGTGCGGCTCAGCTCTATGTCTTCGCCATCGTGAGCGTCCTCTTCGTGCCCTGCGTCTCGACGATTGCTGTTTTATACCGGCAGATGGGGCTTAAAATCTCGCTTGCGGTCTGCTGTTATACCCTTTCGCTCGGATTCGTTACGGGTATAATTCTGAATGCCCTGTTCAATATCTTCTGAGCCGGAAAAATCGGACAGGTAAAAGGAAAAAAAGAAAATCGGATTTTAAAATCGGATTTTAATCAGATTTTTACGGTTTTTACCAGGTTTACGGTCTTGATTGCGGGTTTGACATCGAGTGAGACATCGAAGTTCTTTACGGAATGAGTAAGTTCGCCCATGCTTATTCTGTCCACGCCCGCGATTACGTAATCAGTCACATTGTCCTCGCGGATTCCGCCCGAAACCTCGATTGTTATGCCTTTTCCGAGATACTTCTCCGAGAGCGCCGCTATTGTGCTTTTAATCATCTCGGGTGTCATGTTGTCGAACATTATTATGTCGGCACCCGCGGCGGCGGCGGCGAGGGCATCGGCGGTGTTTTCGACCTCTATTTCAACTTTTTTATAGACGGAGAAGGCTTTTGCCTTGGCAACGGCGTCGGCTACGGTGCAGAGTTCGAGATGGTTGTCCTTTATCAGGAAGGCATCCGAGAGATTGTATCTGTGCGGGTCGCCGCCGCCTAAGGCAATCGCTTTTTTGTCGTATTCGCGGAATCCCGGGGAGGTCTTTCTCGTGCCGGCAACATTGCATCTCGGGTTGATCTTCTTTATCTTTGCGGAGATGCGGGCTGTCTTCGTGGCAATGCCGCTCATCCTTCCTATGATGTTGAGCGCCGTCCGCTCGGCAATCAGCACGGCATGGGAATCCCCCGAGATGTCCATGACGATATCGCCTTTTGCAACCCGCGATCCGTCGGGTTTTCTGATTTCGGCGTCGGCACCGCAGTAATTGAAGATGTCCTTCGCCTCACTCATGTCGGCGATTACGCCGTCCTCTTTTGCGATAATAAACGCGCTCGTCTTCCCTTTGGGCACTCTGACCGAGGTCGTTATGTCGCCGCCCGCGATATCCTCTTCAAGATACGCTATGAGTTTTGGTGAAATTGCCATATTTCTAACTCTGATGTGATTTATGGGATTTATGCCGAACCAAACATATGCTCAGAATATGCTCATACTTTGAGCATTCTCTCGATTGCCTGACCGGCGCCCTTTATGAGAGCGTCGGGCAGGACTACCTCGGTTGTTTCGTCGCGGAGGCAGTCGCGAAGGATTTCGGGGGTAATCAGCTTCATATTCTCGCAGAACGCCGATTCATAGCCCCTGAACTCCTTGTCGGGATATTTGCACTTTAAGCGGTATGTCATGTCGCGTTCGGTAAGCACTGCCCATT